>NZ_JBHWGD010000067.1:0-9377 GCF_042733235.1 Kitasatospora sp. NPDC059722 | reverse complement strand
ACCCCCCATTCAACCTCCCCGCGGGTCGGGGGTTTCACACTCCCCCACACCAGCAAAAAGCGGGCGGCGGCCCCCCCGCGCCCGCCCCGCCCGGTGGGGCGAGGCGGCCGCGGGAGCGATCGTCACATGGCGCCGGCCGTCCGTGGGGACGGTCGGGTGACGGTCGTCAGAGGGTGCCGGTGATGGCGGTGCCGGTGTGGTTGCCGGGAACGGCCGTCAGGTCGGGGGTCTGGACGGGGGCCCAGGTGCCGTCGGCGTGGCGGGCGGTGGTCAGGACGCGGTTGTCCGTGGTGGTGACGGCGAACTGGGCGTCGCCGTCGACGGGGGCGGCGCTGACGGAGGCGGCGGTGATGTTGCCGAGGACGCCGGTCAGCGGCCGGAAGGGCTGCCAGGTGCGGTCCGCGAAGCGGATGGTGTGGAACTGGGCGCCGGTCGAGGTGACGGCGACGAGGTCCATGTCACCGCCCTGACGGGCCATGGCGACGGAGGCGACGGTGCCGATGGGGCCCGCGGCGTCGGCGACCGAGCCCCAGCCGCTCCAGGTCCCGTCCGCGGCACGGACGGTGTGCTGGACGGTGCCGCCCGCGACGGCCGCGACCTGCAGCTCGCTGCCGGTGCCGGCGGCGGCCACGGAGGTGACGCCGTTCAGCGGTCCGGCGGCGCCGAAGACGGCGCCGAAGCCGGTCCAGGTGCCGTCGGCGTGGCGCACGGTGTGGAAGACCTGGCCGCCGGCGAGGACCACGACGTGCAGGTCGGCGCCGATCGAGGAGGCCGAGACCTGGGTGATGTTCCCGAGCTCCCCGGCGGCCTGGTTGACGTCGCCGAAGGCGGACCAGGTGCCGTCGGGCTTGCGCAGGGAGTGGTGGAGGCGGCCGTCGCCGCCGAGGGCGAGGACGTGGGTGTCGCCGTTGATCCCGGCGGCGGCAACGGACTTGACGCCGCCGATGCTGCCCGCGGTGGCCTGGACGTCCTGGAACGCGGTCCAGCTGCCGTCGTAGAGGCGGGTGGCCTGGAACAGGCCGTTGTCGCCCTTGACCAGGGCCTGGGTCTTCCAGCCGGTCGCGGTCGCCCGCACCTGCTGCACCCACGCGCCGAGGTCGTCCACGCGCGAGGACGTCGCCCCGGTACGGGTCTCGGTGGCCGGGGTGCCCAGGCAGCCGCCCTGCCAGGAGCGGACGGCCACGGCGGCGATCTCGGGGGTGCCGTTGCGGTCGCGCAGCAGCGGGGCCCCGGCGTCGCCCTGGCACAGGGCGGCCGCGCCGGCGGCGGGCGCCGTGTCGATGCCGGTGGCGGCGACGGCGCCGACGGTGTGGGTGGTGGTGTGGACCTGGAACGGCGCCCACTCGGTGGCGGTCCGGCCGTGGCCGGGTACGCGCAGGCTGTCGCCGGCCGCGGGCGCGGTGGCGGAGACGGCGAGCGGGGTGAGGCCGTCCACCGGCGTGGCGAGGCGGGCCATGACGAGGTCGCGGTCGCCGCGGGTGGCGAGCTCGGCGATGCCGACGGTGTGGCCGGCGATCGTGGCGGTGCTCGCGGTCGCGGGCGCACCGGCGGCGGGGTTGTCGCCGAAGCAGGAGGCGGCGGTCAGGACCCAGTTGCGGTCGACCAGGGCGGCGGTGCAGGAGCGCGAGCCCGGGTGGCCGGGCTGCCCGAAGGCGACGGTGCCGACGGCCTGGTAGTCGGTGCCCGCGGCCGGGGCGGCCGGCCCGTCGGTGGCGTTGAGCTCCAGCAGCGTGGTCGAGCTGGTGGCGTCGCCCTCGCCGACCGGGGTCCAGGCGTTCTTGTTGACGTCGAGGCTGCTGACGGTGCCCGCGGTGTTCAGCGTGGCCTTGATGGTGTGGTCGTCGCCCTTGATGTTGTAGACCTGCGGGATCTGCAGGGCGAGGTACCCGGTGGGCCCGGTGATCCGGAAGCACACCAGGCTCGGGTTGGCCGTGCGGCTGTACAGCTGCACCAGGCCGGGCCCCGAGGCGCAGTCGGCGAGCACGATGTGCCCGTCCCCGGCCGTGAGGGTGATGTTCCGGTCCGCGAGGACCTTGGCCGCATCGGGGTAGCCGAACCCTTCCGCCGCGACCGGCGCCGGCGCGGCCTCGGCGGCGGTCGCCGCCGGCACCGAACCGGCCATCACGGGTATCGCGAGGGCTGCGCCGAGGGGCCAGGCCAGTCTTCGAGCTGTACGCACCAGAATCTCCCGTAAGAGGACGTGCCCGGGAGGCACCAGCACCCCCCGAGCCGGCAAAGAAACGATCAATCGGACGCTATCGCCCGCATTCCTCGCCCGTCAAAGTCGCCGGCCGCCCCGGCGGATCCCTGGTGGGTCGTCATGTTCCGGGTGGTTTTGCGGCGGTATTCCTTCGGAATGGGGATTTCGCTCTTCGGGGGAATCCGGTCGAATTGTCAGGGGAGGCGGGTCGCCTCGATCACGCACATCGGGCCCTGGGTCGTGCGGATCCGGTCGAGGCGGAAGCCGGACGCGGCGAGGAGGTCGCGCCAGTCGGTGGCGGAGCGTTCGCGGCCGGTGAGCATGCCGAGCATGGTGAGGTCGAGGAGGGAGGCCACCTCGGGGGCGGCGCCCTGGTCGAGGACGGTCTCGACCAGGATCAGGCGGGCGTCGGGCGCGGTGGCGGCGCGGTGGACGTTGGCGAGGATGTGCCCGGCCTTCTCGTCGGACCAGTCGTGCAGGATGAAGCAGGCCAAGTAGTCCTCCGCGGGCGGCACTTCGACGAAGAAATCGCCGCCCGCCGTCGTGATCCGGTCGTCGACCCCGTGGGCGCGCAGGACGTCCGGGGCGGCCGCGACCACGTGGGGCAGGTCGAAGACGGTGCCCCGCAGGTGCGGGTCGCGCTGGGCGAGGACGGCCAGGACGGCGCCGTCCGCCCCGCCGATGTCGACGACGGTCCGTGCGCCGTCCAGCTCGACCGCGTCCAGGGCGTGGTGGCGGATGGCGCGGGCGAAGTCGGTCATCGCGGCGGTGAACGCGCCCACCCGGGCCGGGTCCTCGCCGACCCAGTCGAAGAACGGTTCCCCGTAGGCGAGTTCGGCGGCGGGACGGCCGGTCTCGGCGGTGCCCCACAGCTCGCCGAAGGCGCGGTAGTGCGAGTCCATCCACATCAGGGCGATGTTGCGGACGGATTCGGGGACGCCGGAGGCGAGGGTGCGCCCGAGCGGGCCGAGCCGGACCAGCCCGGTGTCGGCGTCGAGCGCGAAGACGTCCTCGCCGGCGAGCGCGTGGACGATCCGGGCCAGCGGGTCGGGGCGCAGGCCGGTGGCGGTGGCGAGCTCGGCCAACGGGCGTGGTCCGTCGAGGAGTTGGTCGGCTAGGCCGGCTCTGGCGGCGACGAAGAGGGCCTGGGCGATCTGGTACCCGCCGAGCAGGCGCAGCATCGCGATGGCGGGCGTGGGGGAGGCCGGGGCGTTCATGCCGGTCAAGCTAGCGAGCCGGACCCGCCGGCGCGCCTGGGCGCGCGGGCGGGCCCACCCGGGCGGAGCAACGGCGTGCTCAGTCCACCAAGTCCGGTGCGAAGTAGTCGCGCAGACGGGCGATCCGGTCGTCGCGGATCCGGAAGATCTGGACGAGCGAGGCCGTGGTGTCGCCCTCGTCCCCCTCCCCGTCGAAGACCGTGTCGATCTCGGCGATGAACACGTCCGGATCGGTGGTGGTGTGCAGCACGTAGCTCGACTTGGCGAAGTTCGGCGTGCGGCCGACCTTCCCGCCGCGCCGGTACTGCTCGGCCATCGCGCTGCGGATCTGCTCGCGGCCGACCAGGCGCCGCGGGAAGTCGGCGTCGGCGGGCACGAACGGTGCCTCGAAGACGCCGTCCTCGGTGAAGGTCTCGGCGAGGGCGTCGGCGTCGCGGGACAGGGGTCCGGCGTGGACGTAGCTCTCGAAGATCTGCTGCGGCGTTCGGGGCATGTCGGTCTCCCTGGACGTGGGCACGGGAGGCCACATAATCACAGGGATGCTCCACTGGCGAAGGGGGATGACGGTGAGTCAGGAGGGCTTCCGCAGCGTCCGGCGCGCGGCGGCCAGGGTCAGCAGGCCCCAGAGCGCGCCCGCGCCCGCGACCGCGTAGACGCCGAGGCCGACGAAGGACAGGTCGTAGTCGGCGGCGACCGGCGGGACGTAGCCGTCCGGGTCGGCCAGGACGACGGTGCTCCGGCCCGCGTCGGACGGGCCGCCGCAACCCGACCCGCTGTACTCGCCGTGCGGCAGCGGCGTCCCGTCCGCGTGGCGGATCCCGCACGTCCAACTGACGACGCCGCGCTTGTCCTTGGCCGAGTGGGCCCACGTGACCACGACGTCGGTCCGCACCCCGCGGTGCGCGATCACCTCGGCCTGGAAGGCCCTCATGGGCAGGACGAGCAGCGCGATCCCGAGTACGACGCCCGGCCACAGCACCCACCCGGTGGTCCGGAGGGCCATCAGGCCGCCGAGCCCCGCGATGAACACGATCACGGCGGCGACGGCGCAGGGCAGGCTGTAGTCCGGGTTCGCGCCGAGCGCCATCAGGCCGACGACCAGCAGCGGCACGAGCAGCCCGGTCAGCAGCGCCGTGATGCGGACGGTCCGCGGCTTGAGCGGCCGGTCCTTGCGGGGCCGCCGCTTCCCAGCCTTCCCGGCGGCGGAATTCGGGCGGAACGTCCCGTCGCTCAGCGGTCTCTTCTGCTTCTTGTTCCTGCGGCGTGCCATGCCCGGGCCCCCGTCCGTTCGTGCGCTCCTGCGTTCCTGCGCTCCCGCGCTTCCGCTCTCCTGTGCTCTCGCGCCCCTGCTCTCCTGTGCTCGCGACAGTGTGGCGGCAGCACCGGTGCGAGCGGAACCCGGGCCCCCGGATCTCGCCAGAACTCTTGATGTGAAGTATCTTGATGTCGAGATTGATCCGGGGGTGAGCCCCGGGGAACGGGACGGGGGAGCACCATGGGGCGGAGCGCCAACGGAAGCGGCGGCGGGCTGATCGGACAGCTGCGGCGGCCACCGGGCGGACCGGACGCCCGCACGATGCTGCTCGCCCAGTTCGTCGACCGCACCGGCACCGGCGTCTGGGCCGCCGCCTCCGTCCTGTACTTCACCTTCGTCCGCGGACTCGACGCCGGCCGGCTCGGCCTCCTGCTCGGCGTCGCCGCCGTCGCCGGGATCGCCGGCTCGCCGCTCGCCGGGCGGGCGGCCGAGCGCTTCACCGTCCGCGGCCTCCTGACCGCGTGCCACCTGCTGCGCCTCGGGACGATGGCCCTGCTGCTCGTCGTCGACCAGTACGTCCTGATGCTGCTCCTCGTCGCGCTCACCTGCCTCGGCGAGCGCGGCGCCAAGACGCTGGAGATGCTCTTCGCGACCCGGGTCGCGGGCGAGCGGCGCGGCGAGTACCAGGCACTCTTCCGCAGCGTCGCCAACGCGGGCTACGCACTCGGCGCGGGCATCGCGGCGGCCGGGCTCGCGGTGGGCACGGTGACCGCCTACCGCGCGCTGATCCTGGCCAACGCGCTCTCCTTCGTCCTGGCCGCGGCCCTCGTCCGGCGGACGGGCGAACCGGCCGGGCACGGGCTCGTGGTGACGCGGAGCACCGCGCCGAGCAGGCCCGAGCCGGCCGCCGGCAGCCCCTGGCGGGACCGCGGCTACCTGCTCTTCGTCCTCCTCGACATGCCGCTCAACCTCGACGACTCCGTGCTCAACGTCGGCCTCCCGCTCTGGCTCGTCCACCACACCACCGCTCCGCACGCCCTCGTGCCCGCCTTCCTGGTGCTCAACACCGTGCTCGTGGTGGTGCTCCAACTGCGCGTCTCCGCCTGGGCGCAGGGGCCGAGCGGGGCGGTCAAGTCGCTGGCCTGGTACGGCGTGACGCTGCTCGCGAGCTGCCTGCTGCTGGCGGCCTCGACCGGGCGCGGGGCGTGGGCGGCCTCGGCGGCGCTGCTCGCGGCCGGGGCGCTGGTGACGTTCGCCGAACTGCTGCGCTCGGTCAGCTCCTGGGAGTTGGCGGTGAGCCTGGCCCCGCCGCAGGCGCGGGCGTCCTACCTGGGCGTCGCCGGGATGTCCCAGTCGGTGCAGAAGTCGGCCGGCCCGCTGCTGCTGACCGGCGTGGTGATGACGGCCGGCCCGGTCGGCTGGATCGGGCTCGGCGCGGTGGTGACGGCCCTGGGCGCGGTCCAGCGCCGAGCGGCCGCCCGCCGGCTGGCCGCCCTGGCGCGGCCCGAGGAGTCCGAGGCGCGCCAGGACGGTCGGCAGGTGGCCCGCGAGGTTCAGCGGACGACGTCGATGTAGCTCATCATCCCGTTGTCCTCGTGCGCCGCGATGTGGCAGTGGAACTTCATTGGCCGATCCGGTTTGGAGATCGTACAGGCACGAACCGACGGGGAGAAGAGCTCTCGCTGCGGAGAAGTTCAAGGCTGCGACAGCGCCCGGCCGCGGGCGCCGGAGCCCCTCGTCGATCCCGTTGAATGCACGGGAATGTGTGCGCTGACCTGATGGAATGCGTCCCAGAGGTGTACGGGCGCGACCGTCTCCAGCGGGTGAATCCGGACAGCGCAGCGTGTCGGGTTGAGGGGGACCGGGGCGCGCGGGACGGGCCCTGTTTCGGCGCTTCTGTCGAATCGCATGTTTGGGCCGGTGTGACAGCCTCTAATCGGATCGATGCTGACCCTTTGCTGACTTTTCTGACAAGTAGTCAGTTGACCCATCGGCCTTTGGCCAGCTTTCGTCTCACGCGGCCGGGTCGGTGGCGGAGGTGGTGTGGTCAGCAGGACTTGGAGTGCGATGCGGGCGGCGGCCGTGGGCGGGGAGTCGCAGTTTCCGCCCACGGTGCGTGGAGGCCTGTCCAGTAGGCTGGCCTGCTCGTAGAGGCGCAGGGTCTCGGTCATGGTGCCGATGGCTCGGGCGAGAACTCTGATACGCATACCTCCACGGTGGCCATTGACCTTCCGTCGCGGTGGCAGGTCTACCGTGGGCCGCAGAGCGAGGTCGAAGGAAGTGGCGGTTGTGCGGCTGGAGATGCTGACGGTCCCGCCCTGCTCGACCGGCCCGGTTCTGCAGGAGCGGCTCGCCATGATCCTCGACGACCTTCTGGCGTCGAGTTGTTGCAGCAGGATCCGGCCGGCGACCTGGGGCAGCACACGAGACTCGGTCAGTCACGCCTTCGTGTGCTTCCAGGCCTCCCCGGCAGCCTTCAAGCTTGCATCGTCGTCGCTGGTGTGAACCGTGCAGATTCGGGGAAATTCGGGCAGTTACAGGCGTACGGTGAGGCCCCTGGGTAGGGAGTAGGCAATTGAGGCTCAGCGCAGCGCGGGTGACCAACTACCGCTCGGTTTTTGACAGCACCGAGTTTGAGGTGGAACACGACAAGACGATCCTTGTCGGCGCGAACGAAGCGGGGAAGACCGCGGTGCTGCGAGCGCTACAGTCCGTGAATCCGCCGCACGGTGAACCCAGCGGCTTGAACTCCTTGAGGGACTACCCCCGTTCTCGACACACTGAAGTGGACAGCGGGGACCGGGATGTCGACGACTTCCCGGTCGCGCGCGCCACCTTTGCTCTTGACGCAGGGGACGTCAACGTTCTGCGTGAGATCGATCCGGTTCTCTTCGCGAACGCGAAGTCGTTCCAGGCCACGCGCTACATGAGCAACAAGCGCAGGTACACGATCCCCGGTATAGATCGTGCCGAGGTCCTTGGAGCTATCAGTAAGGACATCATCCGGTTGAAAGGGCACGTGAAAAGCCGTGGGGACGAGGGGCAGCTGCTGGCCATCGAGGTTGAGCAACTGTTGGCGGGCATGCTCGACACCCGGTTGCTTGCGGAGCAGCTCGCCTCCGACCTGAACACTTGGCTGGACAGGGCGTTGCTGGTGATAGACGAAGGCAACTCCGCCGCCGAGGCGCAATGCGACCGGATCAAGGCTGCCCTTCAGCGGCCTCAGATCTGGGAGGCGGGTGTCACTGCCCTTACTGCCCGCATGCCGGTGTTCGTGTATTACTCGCAGTACTTCACCGTCCGACCGCGGATCCATCTCGCCAACCTGGCCCAGCGCGAGGCTGCTGGGGAGCTGGACGACGAGTTTGACTTCGGGAACCTGTGCCTATTGCGGCTGCTCGGCTTCAGGGCGGCGGAACTGTCGCAGATGGTGAACCAACTGCCGCCTGCCCTGCCTGCGAACCAGCAGGATGAGAACGCGATGGCCACCTACCGAGAGGAGGAGAAGCTGTGGCAGGAGCAGCGAGACCGGCGGCAGTACAAGCTGAACGCGGCCAGTGTCCTGCTCACCAGGCTGATTAGCGAGGTATGGGGGGAGAAGTCTCTTCAGCTACGGCTGATCGCCGAGGACCAGTACCTCAAGGTTGTGGTGGTCGACGACCTCGGAGTCGAGGTTGAGGTCGACCAGCGGAGTGAGGGTTTCCGTTGGCTGGTGAGCTTCTTCGTCGTGTTCCGGGCTCAGGCGGAGTACGAGCTGGACCGGGCGGTCCTGTTGCTCGACGAGCCCGGACTGCATCTGCATGCGCTCAAGCAGCGCGAGTTCCGCAAGACGGTGGCGATCCTCGCTGAGGACAACCAGATCCTGTACACCACCCATTCGCCGTTCATGGTGGGCCCGGAGGAACTCCACCGGGTGCGATTGGTCGAGATGCTTGACCGGACGAGCGGCACCCGGATCCACGGCCGGCTGGTCTCGGACGACCCGCGTTCCGTCTTCCCGCTCCAGGCTGCGCTGGGGTACGACCTCGCGCAGAGCATGTTCACCCAGCGCCGGAACCTCGTTGTCGAGGGCCTGACCGACATGTGGTTCCTCGAAGGCGTTGCCAGTGCGATGCGTGAGGCCGGGATCAGCGGCGTGATGCGCGACGACATAGCCATCGTCCCTGCCGGTAGCGCCAGCAAGGTCATCTACTACTGCACGATCCTGCATACTCAGAAGCTGAAGGTGGCCGCGCTCCTGGACTCGGACGCCGCCGGCGAGAAGGCCGCCACCCAGGACGATCTGGTTCGGTTGCTCAAGACCAATCAGATCCTCCGGGCCAAGGACTGCTACAGCGGCCCGGTCACGGGATGCGAGATCGAGGAGCTCCTCCGCGAAACGCTGATCAAGGTCGCACGCGACACGCTCGGCTGGGACGTGACCGCGACCGCTACCGCCCAGTCGAGGCGCCCGCTCGTCGACGTCCTTACCAAGGAGATCGCCGGCTTCTCCAAGTACAAGTTGGCGAAGGCGTTTTTGCACTGGCTTACGGAGCACGGCTGGAACGACCTGACCCCGGACGAGAAGCAGTCCTGGACCAAGCTCTTCGCAGGGATCAACAAGGGCTTGGCCTAGTACTCCAGTGAGAGTTCTCCGTTTTCCCTGGTCAGCGGCCTGGTGGTCGGGAGTGTAGCCGGGCCGTGCCGGGGGCGGAGGGGTGTTCGC
>NZ_JBHWGD010000066.1:42464-49052 GCF_042733235.1 Kitasatospora sp. NPDC059722 | reverse complement strand
GGTCTGTTTTTCCTCCCCCCGCCCCCCCCCCGGGCGGCCCGGCCGGCCCCGGGGGGGGGGCGCCGCCCCCCCCCCCTCGACCAGGGGCCGCCGCCCCTGGCCCACCGGGTGCGGCCCGGTGGGCTCGGGCAGCGTCAGCCGCCCCGGGGCTCCGGCCGTCGGGGTCGTCGGGGCCGTCGGGGCCGGCGCCGCCCACGCGGGGCCGGCGACGGCGGCGAGCGGCACGGCGGCCCCGGCGGCCAGCGCGGCGCCCAGCATGCGGCGGCGCGACAGGCCCGTGCGGCCGGTGGGCGGTGCGGCGGTCGGAGTGGTGGTCACGAGCCCTCCCCAAGGTCACGGATCGTCAGTCATGCCGCGACGGAAGGTCCGTGGGCACGGGAGGAACGCTGTCACGTGCCCTCCCGGTAGGGCATCGGCCCACGGATTGATCACCCGTGCGGGATTTGGCCCACGGGTTTACACCCGTGGGCCTATGCCCGCACGGAGGCTACGGCGCCGTCACCGCCTCCAGGTCGGCGAGGAGCTCGGAGGCCACGACGGGGTCGAGCTCGCCGAAGGTCGCCGGGTACTCGGTCCTGCTCCAGTGGTCGCGCGGCGTACGGTCCAGCCAGACCGTCTCGAAGGTCTGGTCGGGGAACTCGTCGACGACCCCGACCCAGATCCCCTCGTTGAGCGCGATGACGAGGTGGAGGTCCTCGCCGAGCTTCTTGGAGAACCAGCGCTCGATGCCCGCGTCCTGCGGTTGGCCGCGCTCCCAGCCGCGTTTGGTGAGTCCGAGTAGGCGGCCCGTCGGCACCGTTTGACCCTCGAACCGGTGCAGGTGGCTGACGGCGGCCTCCTCCGGCGTCACCGCCCGCACCGGGCGCGCGAGTTGCGGGAACGGCTGGGCGATCCCGTGAGCGGCGGAGCGCTCCACCCACGCCGCCACGGCCGCCTCGCCGAGGAGCAGTGGGTGCGGGAGGCGGACCGTCGCGTCCTCGGGAAGGA
This sequence comes from Kitasatospora sp. NPDC059722, assembly GCF_042733235.1. Classification (NCBI taxonomy): domain Bacteria; kingdom Bacillati; phylum Actinomycetota; class Actinomycetes; order Kitasatosporales; family Streptomycetaceae; genus Kitasatospora; species Kitasatospora sp. NPDC059722. The sequence goes on along the minus strand of NZ_JBHWGD010000066.1, from coordinate 48,065 downwards.
CGAATACGGAGTCCTCGACGTCCGCGAAGCTGTGCTCCCCGGTGACGCGGAAGGCGGTGGTCGTGCCGTCCGTGCTCTCCGCGAGCCAGACGAGGCGCCGCACGAGGTGCTGTACCAGCGGGTGCTGGACGAAGAGCTCCCGGAACTCGCCGGCCGTCCAGGTGCGCCCGGCCACCATGGCCGCCTCCAGTCGGCGTATCTGGTCCGAGGCGATCGCCCGGACCTCCTTCTTCAGTGCGACGAAGCGCTTGCGCTCGGCCGGCGCCAGCTCCTGGTCGTCCCGGACGCCGGGGGCGGGCAGGTCCTTGAGCCGTTTGCCGTCCCCGTCCAGCACGTACGGGCGCAGTTCCTCGTCGAACCCGACGGTGAAGCGGCGCGGGCCGTAGTCGACGACCGTCGTGCCGTCCGGGTCGAGCCCGAGGTCAGGCACGAGCCGGTCGGAGAGCTGCTCTCCGGTGAGGCCCAAGCCCTCGGCGACCTCGGCGATCTTCTCCTGGGCGCGTTGCTTGAGCGCCTTGAACCTCACCCGCTGGGCGATGGTGTGCAGGTGCAGGAGGGCGACGTCGCTCCCGATGGCCGCCAGGACGGACAGGCCCTCGACGGCGCGGTGGTGCGCGTCCTGCCCGGGCCAGGCGCACAGGAGCGGGGTGAGCCGGCGGACGGTGTCGTCGTTCCCGAGGAAGCCGAGCGCGTGCAGCGTCCACGTTTCCGGGGCGGGCATCCCGGCCAGGTGCCACTCCTGGAACAGCGCCCACGCGAAGGCGGTCAGCGAGTCCGCACGGCAGGCCTCGACGACGGTGGCGAGCGCGGGGTGGGGCGCGCCGGGTCCGGACAGCGCGAGGATCGTCAGCACATGCCCGACGGCCTCCTCCGGCAGGGCCCGACCGTCGGCCAGCAGTACCTGCGGGAGCAGCGCGGGCCGCGCCCACGCGGGCAGGACCGGCAGCTTGGCCGGTACGCCCGTCGCGGCAGGGTCCGTGTCGAGTGCGTCGGCTGCGATCTCCGCGGCCTCCGTGCCGTACCGGTCGGCCACGGCCGCGAGGAGGACCTCCGGGCTCTCGGCGGCCGCGACCGCGCGCAGCGCCTCCTCGGCGGCCTTGCGGGCTCGCCCGGCCGGGCCCACCGCGTCGGGGACGAGCAGCAGCGCGGCGGCCACGCCGTGCCGCTCGAACCACGAACGGGCCTCCGACCGCATGGACTTGAGCCGGACCAGGCAGTCGGCCATGATCCGCGCGGTGTCGGCCGAGAGGAACGGCGCGAGCAGCGGTGCGTAGCTCGCCGGCCTGGTGCGTGCGAGCGACACGGCCGTCGGCAGCACGGCCGGACCGTACCGGGCGACGAGGGGAAGCAGCGGCTCGTGCCCGTAGTAGTGGGCGTCGGGCCGCCAGGTGCGGAGCCAGGAGGCGAGCTCTTCCGCGGGCCCCATCATCAGCAGCCGGACCGCGTACCAGTGGCTGCCGCCACTTCCCACCAGGACCCGCGCCGCCTCGGCCGCCCAGTCCGTCGACTCCGGGTACTCCCACCCGCGGTAGTCCGCCGCCCTGGCGGCCCAGCTCTCCCGCTCCCCGGGAAGCCAGGCCTCCACCGTCACGTCGTCCGGCTCCAGGCCCTTGAGCACGCGCGCCTTGCGGGGCGGCGTCGGCTTGCGCGTCCACGGCGGCGAGACCAGCACCGGCGGCAGCGCCTCGGCGGGCGCGTCGGGTACACGGCCCCGGACGCCGTCCAGCGAGCCGACCAACTCGGCGGAAGTGTCGTCGAGTTGCGCCAGAATCGCGGGCAGGTCGGCCAGGTGCAGGAGCGCGTGGGTGGTGAGGAGCCGCCGTGCCGCCGGCGCCGCGCTGCCCTCCTTGAGCACGGCCTCGGCGAGCAGCCGCGTGGCGCGGACCGGGTAGCGCTGCATGGCGTCCTGGAGCGCGGGCCGGACGTGCTTGTCGTCGATGCGGGCGAGCAGGAGGCGGAAGGCGTCGTCGGTCGGGAACCGTGCCACGGCCGCCGCCATGGCCCGCACCGCGTCGCCGCCGTAGACGATGGCGAGCGCCTCGCCGAGGAGCGGCACGCACGCCGTACCGACGGCGTCGGCGAGCGTGGCGACGAGCGCGACCGACCAACTGGGCCACATGTGCTTGGAGTAGGGGCCGAGGCGCTCCACCTGCCCGGGGTCGTCGAGCGAGCGGAGCAGCATCGGCCGCAGCTGCCGCGCGTCGTCGCCGTAGTCGGGCTCGTCCGCGACGCACTCGTCGGCCCAGCCGGGGGTGCCGGGAGCGAGATACGTGGCGACGGCACGGCGAAGCGGCGTGGTGCGGAGCGTCGCGAGGGTAGCGACGACGCCGTCGTACGTCGCCTCGTCCGCGACGGAGAGCAGTGCCCGCACCCGGTCCGCCGGCCCCACCGTCAGGTGCAACGGGAAGGCGTCCTTCGGCCCCAGGGACCGCAGGCGCGGCTGCGTCCGGTCGTGGTGGCCGTGGCCCCACGTCGCCTCGACACCGAAGGCTTCCACGACTGCGCGTGCGGCGAACACGAGCCCGTGCCGGACCACCCACGCGTCGGTGAACAGCACCGCGTCCACCCGGGTCTGCATCGAACCAGGGAGCAGACTCGCGACCGCGACGGCGCCGAGCGCGTCGGCCTTCCCGGCGAGGAAGGCGCGGGCGGCGCGGACCAGCTCCGGGTCGGAGTGCGGGGACGCCAGGGCCTGCTCGATCCACTCCCGGTCGGTCGCGATGTGCTGCTCCGCCGTGGCCAGGGACTCCGGCGACGGCGCGGTCACGGCGCGGGCCGTCCTCCCGCGGCGCGGCTCGACCAGTTCCTTCCACGCGGCCGGCATGACGAAGGCGTCCTCGTCGGGCAGCGAGGCGGGCAGGTCAGCGTCGGCCGGGACCGACCGGGTGCCCACCTCCGCGTACCCCTTGCGCTCCTTCTCCGCGACCAGCTTCCCGAGCTGCGCCAGCGCTGCCTCGGCGGAGCCCAGCCCCTTGACCTGCGCCCGCCCCTCCGTGCCGATCCGGCCGTAGCGCACGCGCACCGAGGTGCCCTCGACCGCCGCCTCCCAGAACTTCGCGGATCCGTCCGCCACGAACTCCCAGCGCCGCACAGCCCCTCCTACGCCTTCCGCAACCCCCACCGGCCCGTCCGGTGATCACCGAGGGGAACGCTAGCGGTACCCACTGACAATCGGGCCGGCTCCGGCCCAGGTCAGGGCGGGGGAGCGAGGTACCGGCGGCCGGGTATCTGCTCGAAGATCAGGTTGGTGCGGGTCTGGGCCACCGCCGGGTGCGTGGTCAGGTGGTCGACGACGAAGTCGCGCAGCGACTCCGGGCCGGCCACGCCGACGTGCAGGAGGTAGTCGTCGGAACCGGCCATGTGGAACACGGCCAGGACGCCGGGCAGGTCGGGCGCGGTGTTGCGGAAGCTCTCGTTCTGCTCGCGGGTGTGGGCGCGCAGGCGCACCGAGATCATCGCCTGGAGCGGCAGCCCGATGGCCGCCGGGTCGACCTCGGCGCGGAAGGCGCGGATGATGCCGCGCTCCTGCAGCGCCCGGACCCGGGCCAGGCAGGTGGAGGGGGCGATGCCCACGGCCTCGGCCAGGGCGTTGTTCGGGATGCGGGCGTTGTCGGCCAGGGCCCGGATGATCGCCCGGTCCACGTCGTCCACCGGGGTTCGGGCGGTCCGGGCGGCCTGCGGATTGTTCGGCATGCCCGCCAGGATCGCAGCCGTTCCCGAAGAATCGCAAACATGATCTAGTTCCGACCGAATTTCCTGCGGAGGAGCTTCTCAAGGGCGCCGGGAAGTTCCATCCTTGGGCCCGCAGCCCCTACGTTCTCGACCTCCCGGAGCGCCCCCGCATGAGCCCGACCGCCACGTTCAGCGCCGGCACCGCCGGCACCGCCGTCGACCCCGGCCCGGAGCTGGACGTCGCCGAGTTCGTGCTCCCCGCGGGCGGTCTGGACGAGACGCAGCGCCAGCACGCGCTGGACACGGTCGACGAGTACCTGTCGCGCAAGCGCAAGCACCTGGTCGGCTACCAGGCCACCCAGGACATGCAGGGCACCGCGCTGGACCTGGCCCGGTTCATGCCGAACAACATCAACAACCTCGGCGACCCGTTCCAGAGCGGCGGCTACAAGCCCAACACCAAGGTCGTCGAGCGCGCCGTGCTCGACTACTACGCGCGGCTGTGGAACGCGAAGCGCCCGCACGACCCCGCCGACCCCGAGTCGTACTGGGGCTACATGCTGTCCATGGGCTCGACCGAAGGCAACATGTACGCGCTCTGGAACGCCCGCGACTACCTGAGCGGCAAGGCGCTGATCCAGCCGCCGACGGCCCCGTTCGACGCGCTGCGCTACGTCAGCGCCGCGCCCGACCGCCGCAACCCCAACGCCCACCGCCCGGTGGCGTTCTACTCCGAGGACACCCACTACTCCTTCGCCAAGGCGGTGTGCGTCCTCGGCGTCGAGACGTTCCACGCCGTCGGCCTGGAGAAGTACGCGGACGAGTGCCCGCTGGTCGACCCGGTCACCGGGCGCCGCGAGTGGCCCACCGAGGTGCCCTCCCGACCCGGCCCGTCCGGCCTCCCGTGGGACGGCACCGGCGAGATCGACGTCGACGCGCTCGCCGTCCTGGTCGAGTTCTTCGCCGCGAAGGGCCACCCGGTCTTCGTCAACCTGAACCTCGGCAGCACCTTCAAGGGCGCGCACGACGACGTCCGCGCGGTGTGCGAGCGCCTGCTGCCGATCTTCGAGCGCCACGGCCTGGTGCGGCGCGAGGTGGTCTACGGCACCGACCCGGCCACCGGCGAGCCCCTGGTCGACGTGCGTCGCGGCTTCTGGATCCACGTGGACGGCGCCCTCGGCGCGGGCTACGCGCCCTTCATGCGGCTCGCCGCGACCGACCAGCAGTACGGCTGGACGCCCGAGGTCGAGCTGCCCGAGTTCGACTTCGGCCTCACCCTGCCGACCGCGGAGCACGGCGACGTCGACATGGTCTCCTCGATCGCCATGAGCGGCCACAAGTGGCCCGGCGCGCCCTGGCCCTGCGGCATCTACATGACGAAGGTCAAGTACCAGATCTGCCCGCCGTCCCAGCCCGACTACATAGGCGCGCCGGACACCACCTTCGCCGGCTCCCGCAACGGCTTCTCGCCGCTGATCCTCTGGGACCACCTCTCCCGCCACTCCTACCAGGACCAGGTGGACCGCATCCGCCGCGCCCAGGAGCTCGCCGGCTACCTGGAGCGCCGCCTGCGCGCGCTGGACGCGGCCCTGGGCGTCGACCTCTGGACCGCCCGCACCCCCGGCGCCGTCACCGTGCGCTTCCGTCAGCCCAGCGCCGACCTGGTGGCGAAGTGGTCGCTGTCCTCGCAGGACGTCGTGATGGTCCCCGGCGACGAGTCCACCCGCCGCAGCTACGTGCACGTCTTCGTGATGCCCTCGGTCGACCGGGCCAAGCTGGACGCCCTCCTCGCCGAGCTCGCCCACGACCCGGAGTACCGGGCACAGGCCTCCTGACGTGGGGGGGGGGGGGGGGCCCCCCGCGCCGCCCCCCCCCCGGCGGGGGGGCCCCCCCCCCGCGGGGGGCGCGCGGGCCCCTCGGGTAGAGGGC
>NZ_JBHWGD010000066.1:41133-42454 GCF_042733235.1 Kitasatospora sp. NPDC059722 | reverse complement strand
TCCCCCCCGCCCCCCGGCCCAACGCGCCCCCCCCCCCGCCCCCTCCCCCCCCCCCCCCGGTTTCCCCGCCCCCCCCCCCCCTCCCGCCCCCCCGGGGCCCCCCCCCCCGGTCCGGACCCTGCCTGCGGGTGCTCCCCGGCGATCCGGTACGGTCACGGCCTCACGTCTGTTCAGTTCCGGTGACGGTCCGTGAAGACCGCCACCGGGGGAGCGGTGAGGCCCCACCCGCACCGTGCACCACACCACTAGGGAGCTTCCTCGTGCACCAACCCCTGCGCCGGAGCCTTCCGGCCCTTGCCGCCCTCGGCATAGCCATCGGCGCCCCGCTGATGACCGCCGGCACCGCGCACGCCCAGGGCGAGTACGCCTGTGGCGACGTCAACGTGAAGTACTCGGTGGACGGCGGCAAGTCCTGGACCGAAGACGGCCGGATGGACCAGCCGCACGGCGTCATCCAGGTCCGCCTGGTCGGCGACATCACCGAGGGCTGCGACTACGAGGTCTCGCTGGCCTCGTACGACACCGAGGGCCCGACCTGGGAGACCTCGGGCAAGCAGACCTTCCTCGGCTGGGCGACCACCACGCTCAACAAGGGCCACAGCCAGGCGACCCTGGACGTCAGCAAGCACCTGCCGAAGTGCTTCGGCCAGATCGACCTGTACAACAACGACCAGAAGTTCGACGGCGTCGCCAACCCGCTGCCGAAGTACCCCAACGGGGTCTTCCCGAACGACCTGATCACGGCCTGGAACGGCGGCAAGGCCTGCACGCCGACCCCGACCCCGACCGGCACCCCGACCGCCACGGGCACGCCGACTCGGACCCCGACCGGCACGCCGACCTCCTCGGCCTCGCCCACGGGCACCCCCACCCAGCACCCGACCGGGACGCCCACGGCGACGACGACGCCGTCGACCAGCGCCTCGCCCTCGGCCTCCACCAGCACCAAGCCGTCGGCGCCGGCCACCACCGGCACCCCGTCGGCCTCCCCGGCCGCGCCGGCCCCGTCCGGTCCGGCCGACACCACCGGCCCGGTCGGCAAGCCGAGCGCCAAGCCGGTCTCGACCAAGCCCGCGCCGGTCCTGGCCAGCACGGGTGGCAACAGCAGCCAGATGATCGCCTACGGCGCCGGCGGCGCCGCGCTGCTCGCCGTCGGCGGCGGCGCACTGGTGATCGCCCGTCGCCGCGGCTCCCGCAGCTGACGCACCATCACATCCCGTAACACCCGGACGCCCGCGGCCACTTGGACCGCGGGGGTGGGGGCGGTTCTCGGGGGGCCCCCCCGCCCCCCGGCCGCGGGGGTCCCCCCCCGCTCGCCGCG
>NZ_JBHWGD010000066.1:22298-41123 GCF_042733235.1 Kitasatospora sp. NPDC059722 | reverse complement strand
GGGCCATTGGCCCGGGGGGGGTGGGGGGTTCCGGGGGCCGCGCCCCCCCCGCGCGGCACCCGTCCCCGCACCCCGCCGCCGGCGGCGGCCTCGGCCCGGATCCGCTTCACCGCCACGGTCCGCCCGCCCGGGCTGCGCCCGAGGTAGACCTGGCCCATCCCGCCCGTGCCCAGCCGCCCGAGGAGCCGGTAGGGCCCGATCGCCGACGGATCTCCTGCGGTCAACGCCTGCGTGCGCCTCTGTCTCCCCCGTACACGGCCCTCGGCCCCTCGGCCCCTCGGCCCCGCGGCCCCATGGCCTCGCAGCCCGAATGCAGGGCACGATCATGGCGGTGGGACATCACCGGCACAAGTCCGCTCGGTGATCCGCGCCTCCGGGTGGCTCCAGGGTCGACCGGTTCACCCCCGGACGGTCCGGAAGCGGCGGCGGTACTCCGTCGGTGTCGTGTCCAGCTGGCGCCGGAACGCCCGCACCAGCGTGTCCGTGGTGCCGAACCCGCAGGTGGACGCGATGCGTTCGAGCGTTTCGTCGGTGGTCTCCAGCCGGTTGCGGGCCCGCTCGACGCGGGCCGACTCGACGTAGGCGCTCGGGGTCGTGCCGAGCTCGGTCTTGAAGATCCGGGTCAACTGCCGCTCCCCGACGTGCGCGTGGGCGGCGAGGTCGGCCACGGTGAGCGGCGCGGTGAGGTTCGCGGTGATGTGGTGGCGCAGGTCCTCGGTCCGCCGGGTCGTCGAGACCGGTTCGAGCGGGACGCTGAACTGGCTCTGCCCGCTCGGGCGCTTGAGGTACATCACGAGCTGCCGCGCGACGCGCAGCGCCAGCTCCTCGCCGAAGTCGTCGGCGACGAGCGCGAGCGACAGGTCCAGGCAGGCGCTGATGCCGGCGCCGGTCCATACCTCGCCCTCGCGGATGAAGATCGGGTCCGCGTCGACCTCGATCTCCGGGTACTCGGCGGCGAGTTGGCCCGCGGTGGACCAGTGGGTGGTGGCACGCCGGCCGTCCAGCAGCCCGGCCGCGGCCAGGATGTGCGCGCCCACGCAGACGGAGGCGACCCGCCGGGCGTGCGCGGCGAGCTCCTTCACCCGGGCGACGACGGCGGGATCGGTGACGGCGCTGACCCGGCGCTCGCCGTCGACCTCGACCGCGCCGGGCACGAGGAGGGTGTCGATCGCCCGCCCGGCCGCCTCGTCGAAGGTGACATCGGGCAGGACGCGCACCCCGGCGGCGGTGGTGACCGGGGCGGCCGTCTCGGCGGCGAGGACGACGCGGTAGCCGGTGGCGTCGTCCGTCTCGCGCCGCACGAGCGAGAACACCTCGGGCGGCCCGGTGACGTCGAGCAGGTCGACGCCCTCGAACATGACGATGACGATGAGTCGTTCGGCGGGGGCCACGGCGTCTCCCAGCTTCGGTGGTGTCGCAGGCGGTGGTGTCGCAGTCGGTGGTGTCGCAGTCGGTGATGTCGGTTTCTGCATGTTAGACGGCATTGCCGACGTGAGGTGAGCGCGCCTAGCGTTGTTCTCGCAGGTCACCGCAGTGACCGACATTCCCTTTGAATCTGCCCGAGGCGGTACACCCATGTCCACGACCACCCTTCGCGCGCTCAACGGCCTCGACGAGACGCCCGCCTCGCTCGCCGCCGCGACGCTGATCATGGTCGACTACCAGAACACCTACACCCGTGGCGTGATGGAGCTCGACGGCTGGCAGGCCGCCCTGGACGCCGGCGCCGCGCTCCTCGCCCGGGCCCGGGAGGCCGGGGCCACGGTGATCCACATCGTCAACGACGGCGGCGAGGGCACCCCGTACGACGTCCGGGCCGAGATCGGGCGGATCCACCCGGCGGTGGCCCCGGCCGAGGGCGAGGCCGTCGTGGTCAAGCAGGTCCCGGACGCGTTCGTCGGCACCGACCTCGGCGAGAGGCTGGACGCGGCCGGGCACGAGGACGTCGTCGTGGCCGGCTTCATGACGCACATGTGCGTGGCCTTCACGACGGCCGGCGCCTTCCTGCGCGGCAACCGGCCGACCGTCGTCGCCGACGCGTGCGCGACGCGGGCCCTGCCGTCGGGCGGGGTGGAGGTGCCCGCCGGCCAGATCCACGACGGCGCACTCGCGACGATCGCCGACCTGTACGGCGTGGTCGTGCCGTCGCACGCGTCGCTTGTCTGAACCGACCCGAGGGGGGCCGGCTCTCCGGCACCCCTCGATCAACTTCACGTCCAGAGGTCGCAGTTGTGCTCGTCGTCCAGGTCGACGGTCCGAGGTCCGTCGTCCGTGGTGAAGCTGTGCGCCTCGCTGTCGTCGAACCGCTGCCACGGGTGTCCGGTGGTGGCGAAGCGCGCCCAGTCGCGGATCATGCGGGCGGCGAGCTGCTGCTGGTCGGCGTCGAGCGTGGTCGGCAGGCCGGCGACGTCGAACAGGTACGGCAACTCCGAGGCGTGGTAGGCGCCGTAGGGGAAGCCGGGCGGGAGGCCGGCCGACACGGGGGCTGTGCGGTCGGCGAACTCGTAGGCGTACACGGGGATGTGGCGCGCGAGTAGGCGGTCGCCCGCCAGCGTGGGGCAGGACCATATCCGGTCGGTGGCGACGGTGGCCCAGGCGACGGCGGGGGAGGGGTAGTCGCTCGCCGGGTAGCGTTCGGCGACCGCGTCGGCCTGGTCGCCGAAGCTCTGCACGAGCAGGTCGTGGTAGCCCTGTTCGGTGATCGGGTGCCCGAGGTTGAGGACGGCCGCGAACCCGCGGTGCTCGTCGCGCGTGCCGCCCTGGAGGACCGGGACGCGCTGGAACCGGCCCTCCCGCAGCGCTTGGGCGGGTTCGGTGGGGAGCAGCGGGGTGTCGTACGCGGGCTTGGCGAACTGCCCGAGGTGGTCGACCAGTTGGGCGGCGGGCTTGTGGCGTAGGCAGTCGACGTCGGTGCAGCCGAGGGCGGTGCCGAGCGTGCTGCCCGCGGACTCGACGGCGGCCCGGCTGGTCCACGGGGAACCGGCCGGCATGGTCGGCCAGAAGAGCGCCTTCGGGTAGTCGATGAGGCAGGAGCCGCTCTGGATGATCGCCTTGTCGAACAGGCCTGCGGCGGAGGGCGAGGTGAGTTGGGAGCACACGCTCATGCCGCCGGCCGACTGCCCGGCCAGCGTGACGTTCGTGGGATCGCCGCCGAACGCCGCCGCGTTGCGGCGCACCCAGCGCAGGGCGGCCTGTTGGTCGGCGAGCCCGAAGTCGCCGGAGCCGGCGAGGCCGGGGTAGCCGAAGTACCCGTAGATGCCGAGCCGGTAGTTGACCGTCACGACGACGACGTCGCCGTCGACGGCCATGCGGTGGGGGTCGTAGTCGCTGCCGGCGCCGCCAGTGAAGCTGCCGCCGTGCAGCCAGACGACGACCGGGCGGCGCTTGGCGCCTTGTGGGGCGGTGACGTTGAGGTAGAGGCAGTCCTCGTCGCCGGTTGTGCCCTGGGGGCAGCGGTTGCCGGGTGCGGTGGCGTCACGTACGCCGGACCAGGGCGTTACGGGCTGCGGGTCGCGCCAGCGCAGATCGCCGGTGGGCGGGGCGGCGTACGGGATGCCCTGGAACGTGCGGTACCCGTCGTGGGCGGTGCCCTGGACGGTTCCCGCGTCAGTGACGGCAACAGGCGTTGAGGCCACGGCCGGTGTAGCGGGCAGGGCGAGTGCGGTGAGGAACGCGCCTATGAGGAGCGCGGAGATTCTTGGCATGTTCGGAGGACCTTCCGGGTCGGAGGCATGGGTTGGATGCATGGCTCGGAAGAAGAAGCTCGGCACCTTGGCCGAGGACTCCGATGATACAGGTGTATCACGCGATGGTGATAGGGGATTGGGTGACTGCGGTCCGCGCCCGGGAGTCGAACGTACAATCGCCGGACGAGTTGGCGCGGGAGGGTGCAGTGGGACACTTCGAGGGCTTCGACGTCGCCGGGTTCTGGGACGACTCGCCGTACGCGCTGAAGGACTACGTGGAGGAGACGCCGCCCTCACGGGAACTGATCGAGGCGTTGGAGGACGAGCTCGGCGGATACCGTCTGCCCGACTCCTACGTCGCGCTGATGACCGCGCACAACGGTGGCATTCCCGCCCGGACCTGCTTCCCCATGGCCGAGCCGACGTCCTGGGCCGAGGACTACATCGAGATCACCGGCATCCGGGGCATCGGGCATGCCCGGCCGCAGTCGCTGGGCGGCGAGTTCGGCAGCCTGTTCTGGATCGACATGTGGGAGTACCCGGACATCGGTGTCTACTTCGCCGACACGCCTTCGGCAGGCCACGACATGCTCGCCCTCGACTACCGCGCGTGCGGTCCGGACGGCGAGCCGACCGTGGTGCACGTCGACCAGGAGAACGACTTCGCGATCACCCTGGTCGCGGAGAACTTCGAGGCGTTCGTCACGGGCCTGGTCGACGAGTCCGTCTACGACACCTCGGAGCAGGACCGGCTCGCCGAGCTCGCCATGGTGCGCGACGGCAGTTTCTCCCCGGTCCTGATGCGTGCTTTCGGCGAGGTCGCGGACGTCCTGCCCGACGCGGACCGGCGAATGCGGGCGCTCGCGGCGGCCGTCGTGCACGACAAGGGGTTCTTCGCCCTGCACGCCGATGCGCGCTCCATGCTGATGTACGACTACCTGTTCTGGCTGTTCACCAGCTTCAACCGGGTCGACTCCTTCGAGGGGTACCTCAAGACGCCTCCGCAGGCCGAGGGGTCCGGCACGCCGCCGACGTACGAGCTCATGATCACCGGCTGCGGCCCGGCACACGAGCCGTACGGCTTCCGCACCGGCGGATACGGCCCCGCCCGCCTCGAAGAGTGGTGGAACTCCCGCATCGCCTCGGGCCACCTCGCCGAGACTGTGGACGGTTACCGGTTCACCGACGCCGCCGTCGCCGCACTGCTCGACGAACTCGCCACTGTGGCCTCTTGATGCAACAGGCCGCCCGCTCGGGTAGAGCGGGCGGCCGGGGGAGGTTCAGACCTCGCCGAATTCACCAGCCTGGACGGCGGAGACGAACGACCGCCAGGCTTCGGTGCGGAAGGTCAGGGCCGGCCCCTGGGGGTCCTTGGAGTCGTGGACGGGCAGGAGGCCGGGGAAGTCGGAGGTGACCTCAACACAGTCACCGCCCTGACCGCTGAAGGTGCTCTTGCGCCACTGAGCACTGGAAAGGTCGACCTTCATGTTGAACAGCCCCTTCGTACCGTGCTGATGGTCATAAGCGATGCCGTCGTGGGCAGTGCTTCCACCGTCGCGGAGGTTCAGACCTCGCCGAACTCGCCAGCTTGGACGGCGGAGACGAACGATCGCCAGGCCGAAGTCGGGAACACGAGGGTCGGCCCCTGAGGGTCCTTGGAGTCCCGCACCCTGCCAGGGTGCGAGTCATCCACCTCGATGCAGCCGCCCTGTCCGTTGCTATAGGTGCTCTTCCGCCATGCTGCGCCGGTCAGGTCGTCTTGCATCCCGTTCATAGTCCTTCCGAGCCTCCCTGATCATGGCCAGGCTGTCTGGCTGATTGAGGGCGTTCACCTGCAGCCGATCGTACTGTCCTGCCCATCTGGATACGACCCCGGAGTCCTGTTCCAGGAAACCTCGTTGCAGCGTCTCGGTGTACCCCACCATCGTGCGGTTCGGCAGGGTGAGCAGCGTCACTGAATGCGAGAACGGGCGCTCCTCGCCGAGTGCGTAAGGAGCGACCTGCACAACGATGTTGGGCTGTGTTGCCAGGTGCTCCAAGTGCCTCAGTTGGCGCGCCATGGCGGCCGGCCCGCCGATCGGACGTCGAATGGCCGCCTCGTCGAGGGCCACGTGGACAGTCGAGCGGTCCAGGAGTCGTTGACGTACGGACAGGAGCTGTAGTCGCTCGTCTGCCTGTTCCTGCGTTGCTTCTCCGCGTCGAACCGGAGCTGACTCGTAGGCGGCGCTGTAGTCCGGGTGTTGCAGTATGCCCGGCACCATGTCCACCTCGAAGAGCCTGATAGCCAAGGCCTCTCGCTCCTTGGCCGCGTACTCCGGAAAACCCGGGATCAACGATCCGTTCTTCCAGCTCCACCACAGGAGCTCAAGTGAACCGTCGGTCCCAAGCTCGGCCTCACAGAGAGTTACGAACTTTAAAGATGGGGCCTGTTTGGCGCCCTCGACATTCGAGATGTAGACGTTGGAGTACCCGACTCGCCTGCCGAGCTCGATCTGTGTCAGCCCCTTTGCCTCACGCGACCTGGTGATCTGAACCGCAAGTGCGGCGAGGGGAGATGACGTTGGATCAATTTGTCTACGGGCCAAGATCGTTCACCTTTAAAGTCGAGTCAACTAGAGATCTGAAACCCTTCCGATGGTAGGGGCAATCACGCCACCATGGCTACACCAGGTGATGCACCGATAGCGCTGTGCGACTACGGAGACCGCCATGTTCGAAGACCAGAGATCCGTGCTGTCCGAAGTCCCCCTTCTCCACGAGGTGGTGATCGATCGCGGGCACCTCGACGACGGCCTGCCGCGTGAGGGCGTCTTCATGGAGCAGTGCGCGGGCGTCATGTACCTCCGGCCCATCGGCGGCGGCATCGAATGGACCACGCGGGCCGATCAGGTCAGCGTCCTCAACCCCCGGCAGATCGCGCCCGGTTCCGGCACCCACTCCCGCCGGCGGCTCCTCAACGACGAGCCGGCGTGAATCCGGGCGATCTCCTCCTCGCCGGACTCCACGTGAGTTCCCTCGCCGCCGGTGGATTTGCCGCTGTGGAACACCTTCGGGGAACTGCACCCAACCAAGTCAATCCTCCAGGAGCAGAGTTGAACGACCACCTCATGCGCAAGCCGCCCGCCCGCCGTCTCGGCCAGCAGGCGCTCGTCCTCCGCGAGGACCCCGACCTGGGAGGCGAACTCTGCGTCCTCCTCGTCGACCCGGTCTACCGCGACGGCTACACCCTCCCCGGCGGCAGCGCCGAGGCCGACGAGCTGCCCCACCTCGCCGCCCGCCGCCACCTGGAGTCCCAGACCGGGCTCGTCCTGCCGCTGCGGACGATCCTCACGGTCGACTACGTCTCCCGCCAGAACTACCCGGAGGGCATCAACTTCGTCTACGCGGGCGGCATCGTGACCCCACGCCAGGCCAAGGCCGTGACTCTGCACCGCCCGCCGGCGAACATCCGCGCCCTGCACTGGGTGCCCTGCTACCTGCTGGACACCGTGATGCCGCCCGACCAGGCCCGCCGCGTCCACGACGCCTGGGACGCCTGGGAACACGGCTCCGGCCGCCCCCTCCTCCTCCGAGGCATCCCCGTCCCGGTCCGCTGACCATTGGCCCGCAGCCTCTGCACAGGAAGCGAAACGCGGGAACCGGGCCCACCAAGTGCTGGGCGCCTGCTGCACGCCATCAATGAGGCGCCGAGACAGGGGTGTTCACTCCGGCCCAGGTGGGTCCGCGTACCGAGATCGCCGCCGCCGCTCCGCCCTGGCTCATCCTTCTGCTGGAGACCGCGCTCGCCTCGAAGCGACCTGATCTCCGCCTGGCCAGAGCTGCCGAGTCGCCCGAATCCTCCTGGCGCCGTTCCGGCTCATGTCCCCTGCCGCGTCGACGGCAGCCACTCCGCAAACCTGCCGGCGAGTCGGTCGCGTACCTCGGTACTCCCGGCGAACACGTCCACGCCGCCGTCATAGGGGTGGACAGCCCATGCACAGCCGGTTCCGGTCAGGATGACGCCGTCGGTCATGTCGTCGGCCACGCAGAGCAGGAGCCGGTCCAGTGCGGGGTCGTGCAGGTCCATCGCGGAGACGTAGTGGTGCTGCCACGAGTGGAAGCCCGGGTCGGTGGCCAGGTCATCGCTTCGCCAGTGCGCGGCCCTGGGCGTGGCGGCAGCGACCGCAGAATCTCGGGGAGTCGGGAGACCGGCCGCGGACCAGGAGCAGGTGATCGCCACCAAGCCTCCGCCGCCGACCGTGACGTCGCCGAGGAGATCCTGCAGAAGCGTGTGGTGACGACGCAGGATCTCGGCGTGCTCGGCGTCCGAGGTCGCGTACCTCTTGCCCTCCGGGAGGGCGTGGAAGCGGACCCAGCGCTCTCGGAACTGGCGACGCAGGCGGTGCGCCGCCGGCGGGCACTTGGGCCACGACCTGTTCCAGGCGCCATCGAGTCCAGGAATGTCCACCGACTGGCCGCCGCCGCTCATGACACCGCAACATAGTCGATCGTGCGGTCGGCGGGCAGTGGAATATCCGGCCGAATCGGCGTCGCGGTCGGTCGAGCGCAGATCTGATCGAGTGCGTGTGGACGTCCAGCGCGAGCTTGTGGAGATGGTTGCGAGCCGACCGTTGACCGGCGGTGAGGGTCTTCTGAATCCGGGCCGGTGGGTCGGTGCTGTCATTTTCCGCCGGGCCCACCCGCTGACTGTTCCCGTCGGCCCTGGCATGATGGGCGCCATGATGCAGACCCGAAAGGCCGATGGCGCGTAGGCCGCCCGGCGCCATCCGCGCTCAGCGGTGGTTGGCTCGCAGTACGACCCGTCCCGCCCGCCGGATCCCAAGAGGTCCCCGCTGGACTCAGACGGCCATCAACGAAGTCGCAGGCCGGTATCTGGAAATCGGTGTCGATCCGGAAGAGATGACCGTCGACCTACTGCCAGGCGGCGCCCTCCTGAGCCGGAACGAGACGGACATCATCGAGCGCGCGCTTGTCATTGCCCAACATCACGCGCGCCGACCTGACGACGACGAGCCGTCGTTGGACACGTACCGATCCCTCTTCTACGAGCTTCGTCGCGTCAGATCGACGGAACAGCCCTCGGAGCCCGAATCCCGCCGGCTCGTCGCCGACGGCGTGCGGCTTCGAGCCGGGCGGGTGGACCGTGTCCTGCTCTCGGGCTCCGCATGGCTCACCGCCGGGTCCGCCCTTCTCCTGGCCTGCTTCCAGGACACCTTGTGCGAGCACGACTTCCCGACCATTGTGGGTTGGGCCCGCAGAGACTTCTACGCCCTCGCGGCGCAATGCGAGGTCCTGGACGCCGAGGGTCTGCGAGCCGAGCTCTTCCGTGCCCGGGCGCTGGGGGACGGCCCCCGGCACCGCAAGCTGCTGACCTTCGCACTCGACCACATGGGCATGGATCCGATCGGCAGGGACGTGGCAGCGCTGGAGAGGAGCCTTTCGGAGTCGGACGGCACCTGCGACGAGGAGATCCTCACCGACCTGCTCGCCGGAGCCCGGGAGGTCGTGACGTGGCGTCAAGCCAAGCCCATGAACCCTCACCGGCCCGCCGAGTCGTGAAGCTCCCGAGTCTTGCCGAACACAGTTTCTCCCCAAGGCAACTCGGTTACGCTGGCGGCGATCCAGCCCAAGATCGGAACGATGGGGGGCACGCCCATGCCGTACGAGACCGGCACGAGGGTCAGGCTGACCGGGGATACGCAGGTCACCCCAGGTGACGCGGCTACCGGGATCGGTGTCCCCGGCCCGCTGTTCCTTGCCGAGGGTCTGGCGGGAACCGTCATGAGCTCGACCACGGCGGCCGGCGGCGCCGGTCAGGACCACCTCGCGAGCTTCGATCAGCACATGCGCGGCGCCCGGCTCGACGGCTTCGCGGCGAGCCTCGTCGAGGACCTCCGCCAGAAGGTCGCCCGGGTGGGAGCGTTCGACGCCGGATCCGGCGCTCGGACCACCTACCGGGTGCGCTTCGACAACGG
Source organism: Kitasatospora sp. NPDC059722 (assembly GCF_042733235.1). Classification (NCBI taxonomy): domain Bacteria; kingdom Bacillati; phylum Actinomycetota; class Actinomycetes; order Kitasatosporales; family Streptomycetaceae; genus Kitasatospora; species Kitasatospora sp. NPDC059722. Next base: position 31,462 of record NZ_JBHWGD010000066.1, on the reverse strand, counting down.
ATTCGTCCTCGACGGTCTTGAAGAGGGCCGGCTGGCCCAAGCCTGAGCACCTGCCACCTCACCACCACCGAGGAGATCCATGGCCGACACCGTCACCTCACTGACCGCCCGCATGCACGACCTTTCGGTGGCGGTCATGACTCACGGCCTCGCCCCACGGGGCGTCGACGTCACCGCGGGCCTCCACGACGTCGTCGCGCGCGCCACGACCCTCGGCCCCGACGGCAGGTGGCTCGTCGCGTCGGGTCACTCGGGTCTCGGTGGTCTGGCCATCGCGCAGGGGCAGGTGGACCAGAGCCTTTTCCACTTCGACGCCGCCGTGGCGAACGGGTTCAACGACTGCGTGGCGTTCCACATGCCGCTCGTGCGCCCGCTGCACCACGATCCCCGGTTCAGGTCCCTGTACGAGCGGATGCGCGTCACCCCGGCCGACCTCGACGAGTTCCTCTGGCTGCACCGGGAGATACAGTTTGCGGCGCGGGAGGCCCAGCAGGCGACCGTCGACAACATCGGCCGCCTCGACACCGGGGTGTCGCTGCTCCCGCAGGCCCCCATGCCGACCCGCGAGCCGAACACCCCCGGCGTGCTGATCACCCGCCTCGACCTCGCCGCCACGCAGTCCGCACTCCGGCAGGCCGCCGTGAAGGCGGACTTCCAGCGCAGCGCCGGCAACGTCAGCCTCGGCCTCATCGACGGCTCGTGGGACTACACCCGTGCCAGGAGCGACGCCTGGTACGCCGACGATCTGGACACCCGACGCCAACAGGCCGCCGAGGCGCGGGCCTTCGTCGAACGCCCCGGCATCGGCACGATGCTCATCCCCTGTCCGCCGCTGGGCTCGATCGTCTACCCGTCCTGACGCAGGACAGGCTTGTGCGCAGGAAGTCGGCCCGGCCGACTTCCTGTGCACAGAGGGGCGGACACGGCAAGCGGCCGACACCGGTCCGCCATGACGAGCGATGAGTACTCGGCCGGTCCGGCGTTGCGCCGAGTTCTGGCCGAGGCAGGCGGGCCGGAACTGCTGGATGCCCCGGCCCTGGAGGCAGCCCAGCGGAGGTCCGGGGCCCTGGCCGCCGATCCCCGCTCAACCGTCCCGGTCAGGGTGGCCGCCGGCCAACGAGTCGTGCGTGCCCAGCACTTCGACGCGCCCGGCATGCTCGGTCAGGGACCTCGCTCGCAGCGCTCGGTACGGGGGGTGGCTGGAACGCGCCGGGAGCACTAGGTAGAGGGGGAAGGGGGACGCATGGACTACAAAGACCACAACCCGTCGCCCGGCTGCGGGGTCATACTTCTCGGCTTGGCACTGGTCTTCGGCCTCATCGTCTTGCTCGCCTCCCTGGACCACAGTGATCACTCTCGTACGTGCACTGGTGGCGCCTACGAGGTCGAGTGCTAGTGCTGCGGCCGAGGAGAAGGGTCGAACCCTTGGACGGTCCGTCCCTCGGGTGCGTCGGGACCTGGGGCTGAGGTCGTCATGGCGTGCTGAGCCCCGGGCGCGCCGCGCACCGGGGCTCAGCCGATTCTCAGTCCCCGTGTCCGGACCGGGTGCTCAGGCAGAGGGCCCAGGCGTCGGTGTAGGTGTTCGGCGAGGGGGAGCCCCCGACGTGGACGGTGGCCGACCAGTGGTCGGGGTCGTCCGTGCCGTCCTCGGCCGGGGTGGCGTCGGCGTCGCTCGGGTAGCTGCCGACGAGGTGGGTGCCGCCGGAGCCGGCCTTCGAGAAGTCGGTCGTCGTCACGTGGCCGCCGCTGGCGGCGGCGCCCCCGCTCACGAGGCTCCAGTGGCTGTGGCGCTCGTCGGCGTCGTCGGAACAGCCGACCGTCGCCGTGCCGGAGGTGCCCGCCACGGTCGGGCCGGCCACCTCGGTGAAGCCGACCTTCGTCGTCAGGTTCTTGACCTTGACGTGGTCCCCGGTGCAGATCGCGTACGCGAACGTGGTGTTGCCGCTGTCGCGTCCGCCGCCGATGCCGCCGACGGCCGTCCACGAGTCGGGGTTGGTCTCCCCGTCGGCCGCCGCCTTCTTGCCGAAGTCGTGGGCGGCGTCGGCGAAGGTGGGGAAGCTCGCGATCGGCTTGAGGCTGCCGACGCTCGCGGGGGTGGTGCGGGCGCCGCCGCCGATCAGCCGGGTGCCGGTCGGGCAGGTGGCGGTGACGAGGCGGGAGTCCTGCGAGAGCGAGGGCCCGGCGACCTTGTTCATGACGACCTGGGTGTGCCGGATCCGGTTGCTGTCCAGGCACATCGCGTACGGCGTGCTGGAGAACGCGGGGCTGTAGTTGCTGCCACTGCCGCCGAAGGCGAGCCAGTGGGTGACGTCCTGCCCGACCACCCCGGGCGTGCCGGTGAACTCGCTCAGGTCGTCCGCGCCGGGCGCGATGCCCATCACGTGGTTGCCGTTGCCGGCCCGGTCGTCGCCGGTGGTCTGGGTGATCCCGCCGCCGGAGACGAGCCCGTCCTCGCAGTCGGCGTGGGCCGAGACGCCAGTGAAGGGCGTCGCCGGTCCGATGGTGGCACCGGGGTTGGCCACGGTGACGCTCGCGGAGTCGGCGTGCGCGACGTTCGGCGCGACGAGGGCGAGCAGGGCGCCGGGGACGGCCGCCTTGGCCAGAAGAGAGGGTCTCATTGTCAGTGCCTTCCGGTGGTTCAGGTGCTTCAGGTGCTTCAGGGGGTTCAGACGCCGTCGTTGGCGCACAGGGCCCAGACGTCGGAGTGGGTGGTCGTCGAGCCCGTGCCGCCGGTGTGCGTGAACGCCGTCCAGGACGCGGCCGTGGTGGTGCCGTCGGAGACCGGGTTGCCGCTGGAGTCGCTCGGGTAGCTGCCGTTGAGGTGGTCGCCGGCCGAGCCGGGGCCGGTGAAGTCGGTGGTGGTGACGGAGCCGCCGCTGACGGCCGCGCCGCCGGAGATCAGGTTGCCGTCGCCGCTGCCGCAGGTGGCGGTGGTGTTCTGGCCGGTGCCGCCGGTGTTGGGGCCGGTCGCCTCGGTGAAGCGGACCTTGACGGTGACGCCGCTGACGTTGATCCCGCTGCCGCTGCAAATGGCGTACGCGTACGTCTCGTTGCCGGTGTTGGTGCTGTTGTCCCAGCCGACGGCGCTCCACGCATTGGGGTTGGTGTCCCCGTCGGCGGCGGCCTTCTGGCCGTAGTCGTGGGCGGCGTCGTTGAAGGTCGGGAAGCTCGCGATCGCCTTCAGGTTGCCGGTGTTGTTCGGGGTGACGAGCGCGCCGCCGCCCAGCAGGGCCGTGCCGGACGGGCAACTCGCCGTCACCAGGCCGACGGTGGCCGCGCTGGTGGGCGTGTTGGCCTTGTTCATCACCACCTGGGTGTGGTTGATGAGCGTGCTGGTCAGGCACAGCGCGTACGGGGTGGTGGAGAAGCCGGCGTTGACCTGGCCGCCGCTGCCGCCCTTGGCGATCCAGTACGTCACGTCGGTGCCGACGACGCCGGTGGTGCCGGTGTACTCGGTGCTGCCGTCGGAGCTGGGCTCGGTGCCGAGGACGTGGTTGCCGTTCGACCCGGCGCCGGTCCCGTTGGTCTGGTCGATCCCGCCGCTGGAGACGAGGCCGCTGGTGCAGTGGGCGCTGGTCGAGATGGACGAGTCGATCGTGGTGGGCCCGCTGGTGGCGCCGGGCGTCTTCACGGTGACGGCGACGCTGTTGGCGGCGGCCGTGCCCGGCGCCGCGAGGACGAGCAGCGCGCCGACGACCAGCGCCGATCCGGCGGAGGTGAGGCGGCGGGTCGGGGCAACGTCCTTGGTGCGGCGGAAGATCGGGCGTGAAGCCATGAGGGTTCCTCCAGGGTCGGGTGGCACGAGGGCGGACCGATTGAAGCAACGGCCCGATCGTAGGGACTACTGGTGCCCGGCACAGGGCGAACGCCCCGGAACTGGGTGATCAACCAAGTCCGCGACCCGAAAGGGAGGTCGGGCCGCCCTCCGCACGAGGGCGGCCCGGGGAGCGGCTCAGCCCAGCGGGCGGCAGAGCAGCGCGTCCGGCACGCCGTACTGCAGCCGGCGCCACGTCATGGCGACGCCCGCGACGTACTCGCCGGCCGCGCACTGGCCCTTGTAGGAGCCCGGGGCCCAGTCGCCGGCGGCGGAGTCCGAACCGGTCGACGCCGGCGGCCGGTTGTCGCCGTGGTCGAACCACAGGACGCGTCCGGTGGTCGGCAGCGGGCCGGTGGCCGGTGCGCACAGCAGGGCCGCCATCGCGTTGTTGCGGACGCTGTAGCCGACGGCGAAGTCCCCGTCCGGGCACTGGAGTTTGTTGTAGCCGGAGGCCCAGTCGCCGCCCGTGACGTAGCGTTCGTCGGTCACCGCCACCCACTCGCCAGCGCCGGTGCCCGGCTGCCCGGCGTCCGTGCAGAGCCCGCGGCCCGAGCCGCGGCCGAGGCCGATCAGCCGCTGTCCGTCCGGGCAGTCGCCCTTGCGGTTGCCGCTGCTCCAGTCCGGCAGGGCGAGCATGTGCCGGGAGACGTTCTGGTCGGCGTGGTCGAGGTCGAGCATGTTCCAGTGCGGCGCGTCCGGCACCTGCCCGGTGTACGACGGGGCGGTGACCAGCCGGTTCCAGTCGTCGGCGCGCCAGTCGCCCGGGTCCTCGATGCTCAGCCGCCGTCCGGCCGCGTCGTAGTGCAGGAGTGCCCAACTGTCCTGCGGTGCACCATTGTTGTGCCAGCCGACGAGCGGCCACACGGCGAAGTCGGCGTCGCGGGCGGCGAGGAGCGCGGTGAAGGTGTCGAACCAGGCGTGCTCCTTGGCGTCGGTCGAGCCGCGCCCGCCCGCGCCGAACTCGCTGATCCAGACCGGCGCGGTGAAGTGCTGCCCGGTCCGGGTGACGAAGAGTGCCTCGTCGTCCACGGCCGCGGCGAGCTGCTCGGGCGTGAAGTCCTGGTAGCGCGGGTCGCTCGTGGCGCCGGGACCGCTGCCCGCGCCGGTGTTGGCGGGGCCGGTGTAGGCGTAGAAGTGCGCCGAGTAGACGAGCTTGCCGGAGTCGACGAGGGTGTTGGAGAGGGTGGCGACCGGGGTGAGCATCGGCCGGCCGTGCGGCAGGCCCGCGAGCGGGATGCCCTGCCAGTTGATGCCCTCCATGATGATCAGCAGGTCCGGGTCGGCCTGGAGGATCCGGTTGCCGGCCTCCTCGAAGGCGGCGTACTCGTCGTGGGCGTCGCCCATGCCCCAGTTGGGGTCGTCCCAGGTGTCCCGCCGCACCTCGTTGCGCAGGTCCGCGCCGACGACGCGCTTGTTGTCGCGGTAGCGGTTCGCCATGAACAGCCAGTCGTCCTCCCACCGCTGGGTCGACTGGCCGCTGTTCCAGCGCTCGTTGCCGTCCAGTCCGCAGCAGAACCGGTACGTGGTCGTGTGGTTGTTCAGGACGACGGCGAACCCGTCCGCCGTGAGGGCGGCCACCACGGCGTCGTACACCTGGAGGGGCGTGCTCCCGCGCAGCTGCGGGTTGGCCGCGACGGCGGCGTCCGGGACGGCCGTGCCGTCGTGGATCATCGCGTCCGCGAACGGCAGCCGCACGCTGTTCAGCCCGAGGCCGTGGAAGCCCGCCAGGATGTCCGCCAGGGGCGCCCGGTCGAGGCCGAGCGGAATGTCGTGGGAGACCTGCCCGGCCTGGTTGTCCGCGGGGTCGTTCGGGTCCCCACTGCCCTCCCAAGTGCCCTGCGCCCCGGACCAGTTTCCCGACATCAGCTTGAACCGGTTCCCGCCGGCGTCGACGACGTACCGCCCCCGGGTGCTCAGCGGCCCCGTCCAGGAGGCCGACAGCTGGGCCCCGGTGAGCGCCACCGGCGCCTGCACCGCGGCGGCCGAAGCGGCCGGGGGAGGGCCAACGGCCAGTGCGCACAGGGTCGTTGCGAGCGACAGCAGACGTATCGCGAGTCTTCTCATGGTGATCCCGACATGGTGAGGGTACGGACCGGTCCCTGATGGTCCTCCACCTCATTTCCCCGGCTTGTGCCGGTCATGCCACGAGTCGTCCCCACCTCGTGCACGAGGTGTCCCCGCCGCCCCCTACGATGACGCCCATGAATGCACCGGGGGCGGAAAGACGCCTCATCGACGGCCGGTTCGAACTGCTCCAGCAGCTCGGCGGTGGCGGCATGGGCCTGGTCTGGCGCGCCCGCGACACCGCCCTGGAACGCGAGGTCGTCCTCAAGGAGGTCCGGCCGCCGGACCCGGCCGTGGCCGCCGCCGATCCGGCCGCCGCGCGCGAGCTGCGCGAGCGCGTCCTGCGCGAGGCGCGGTCGCTCGCGCGCCTCCAGCACCCCAACGTCGTGGTCATCCACCACATCGTCGACACCCCCGAACACCCGCACCCCTGGCTCGTCATGGAGCTCGTCTCCGGCGGCAGCCTCGCCGACCGGCTCGGCCAGGGCCCGCTCGGCGTCGCCGAGGCCGCGCGGATCGGCCGCGGCGTGCTGTCCGCGCTGCGTGCCGCCCACGCCGTCGGCATCCAGCACCGCGACGTCAAGCCCGGCAACGTCCTGCTGCGCCCCGACGGCACCCCGGTGCTCGCCGACTTCGGCATCGCCGCGATGCAGGACGCCACCGCCCTCACCGCGACCGGCGCGCTCATCGGCTCGCCCGAGTACATCGCACCCGAACGCCTCCGCGGCCAGGAGGGCAACCCGTCCTCCGACCTGTGGTCGCTCGGCATGATGCTGTACGTCTCGCTGGAGGGCTACCACCCGCTGCGCCGCGCGAGCACCCTCGCGACCCTCGCCGCCGTCCTGGACGAGCCGCTCCCGCCCCCGCACCGGGCCGGCCCGCTCGGGCCGCTGCTGTCCGCCGTGCTCGCCAAGGACCCGGCGGTGCGCCCGGACGCCGAGCAGTTCGACCGCATGCTCGCGGCGGCCGAGCACGAATTCCCGGCGCCCCCGCCGATGACGGTGCAGACGACGAACCTGCGGCCCGGGCCGCCGCCGATGCCGCCGATGGACGCCGTCCCGTCGGGCCCGGTCACGGCTCCCACCCCGGTCACGGCTCCGACGCGGCGCAGCCTCGCGCCCTTCGCCGTGGCGGCCGTCGTCGTCCTCGGGATCGGCTACGGCGGCCTGAACTGGTACCTGCACAAGGACGGCAGCTCCGCCGCGCCCTCGACCACGGTCACGGCCGGCACGACGGTCTCCGGGGGCGCCGGCTCGACGCCCGCCGTCGCCCTGCCCTCCGGGCTCGCGCTGCCGTCCGTCGCCCCCGAGACGCCCGCCGCGAAGGTGGACCTCCTCACCCCGGACGGTGTCCGGAAGGTGGTGGACGCCCTGCACCAGTTCGCGCCGAACGGCATGGTCTGGGACCTGACCGTCTACCCCGAGTACGCGATCGCGAGGATCCCCGTCGCCGGCCAGCCCAAGGGCTACGACCGGATCGTGTACCGCGACGGCAAGTTCGCGAAGCAGGCCGTCGCCGGGAGCGGCTCGATCACCTCGGTCGACAAGCTCATCGATCTCGGCCAGTACAACTGGGACCTGCTCCCGGGTGTCCTGAAGAAGGCCCAGGACACCCTCAACGTCCCCCAGCCCACGTCGCGTTACGTGATCGCCAAGCCCGACATGATGGATCTGACCCCGACCATCATGGTCTACTTCAGCGACGCCTACGACGGCGGCTACCTGGAGACCGACCCCAAGGGCAACGTCATCCGCACCAACCCCAAGGGCTCCTAGAGGGCCGGCGCCGGGGCGGTCAGAGGTTGGTGAGCTGATCGCCCTTGGCGTCCTGGAGGACGTGGTCCACGCACACCGCGAGGATGAGCAGGAGGAGCGCGTCCTGCGGGTAGAGGACGTCGACGGCGTAGGCGTCGCGGATCGTGAACCAGCGGCGGGAGATGTGCGCGAGGGTGGTGCCCTCGTGCTGGATGTCGAACTCGCGGTCCCACAGGTTGCCCGCTATCCGCAGGCGCCGGCCGTCGGCGAGGCGCACCTTGAAGCGGTCGCCGAAGAGGGCGAACATCTTCTTGCTGATCTTGGCCGTCACCGCGCCGTCCTGCTTGATGAGGAGGGTGTGGTGGATCGTGAAGGCCTTGCGGACGATGCTCGCGACGTGCTCGCCGCGGGTGTCGACCAGGGCGAAGGTCCGCCGCAGCCGGAGGAACTTCCGGTTGACGCGGTAGAGCTTCTCCCGGTGCTCGGTCTCGATCCAGGCCTCCTCGTGGAAGGCGAACATGCGGTCGCGGACCAGGTAGCGCATCTGGTGGATCCCCCCGTGCTGTGATCGTGTCCGCCGGCCCTGCGGCGCGGCGCGCACAGAGCGTAGCGGCGATCGGTGCGGGGGGACCCCGTGGGGTGGGGGGCTTTACCGGTCGTAGAGGTTCGGCTGGGAGTTGATCCCCTGGCCGTCGATGTCCGCCCCCCACTGGTCCACGCCCTCGGCGCCGGTGCAGTAGCCGACGCCCTCCACGTGGCCGCCGGCCTCGTGGCACTGTTCGGCGGTGACGTCACGGCGGGCGGCCGAGGCGGAGGCGGCGGTGCCGGTGATGAGGAGGACGGCGGTCGCGACGGTCAGGGCCGCGCGGCGGAGTGGTGAAGTGCGCATGTGGCCAACCACAGCACGGCCCCGTGGGCGCGGCGAATCCGGTGCGTCCGTTCCGCTGAAGTGCCGATGAAGTGCCGTGCGCCCTCTCAGACGCGCCGGGGCTGGCGCGGCAGCGGGAGGGTGAGCGCCTCGCGGGAGCCGGGCGGCAGGGCGAGCGCGGAGACGGTCTCGGCGGGCAGGTCGCGCAGGCCGAGCATCGCGGTGGCGAGGTGGGTGGCCGCGCGGTGCCAGTCGGGGACGCGCTGGAGCATGGCGTGGCCGCTGCCGGTGACGGTGTAGCCGCAGACGCGGGCGCCGGCGGCGCGGCCGCGGGCGGCGAAGGCGTGGGTGTCGGCGGGCGGGGTGACGGTGTCGCGGTCCCCGTGGAGCATCAGCACGTCGCGCCCGGCCAGGTGCTCGCAGGGCTCCCCGGCCGGGCACCAGGGGGCGAGCGCGACGATCCCGGTGACGTTCGGGTGGCCGCCCGCGCGCAGCGCCGCCCGGCCGCCCATCGAGTGCCCGACCAGGACGGTCGGTACGCCGCCGCGCGCCGCCCGGCGCGCGAGGGGGGGGGGGCGGGCGGCCGGGCCGGGGCGGGGATACCCAAAAGACGAGCAGACCCCAGAGACAAAGTATTTGGGGGTTGGGGGGGGTGGTATAA
>NZ_JBHWGD010000066.1:14326-22288 GCF_042733235.1 Kitasatospora sp. NPDC059722 | reverse complement strand
CGCGCGCCGCCCCCCCCGGCCGCCCCTCGCGGCCCCGACCCGGACGGGCGGGCCCCCGCCGAGCGCCTCGCGGAGCTCGTCGAGGGCGGCGAGGGCGTCCCGGGCGGCGTCGGCGCGCTCGTCGTTCCAGCCGCGGTGGCGGTAGCGGACGGTGCCGATGGCGATCTCGGCCCCGGCGGTGCCGCGGCGCAGCGCGCGGAGGAAGCCGTGCATGCGCAGCAGCGGCAGGTTGAGGCGGCCGGGCCGGGCGAGGTTGCGTTCCTCGCCGCCGTGGAGCACGAGGACGGCGGCGCCGGGCCGCTGGGGCCGGACGCGCCAGTGCAGGGCCCGGTGCCCGTCGGGCTGTGGTCCGGTGGGGCGTGGTCCGCTGGGGGAGGTCGCCCGGTCGGCGGTGTCGTCCCCAGCGCTCGTCCTGATCGTCCCGCTCACTTGCGTATCCTCCCCAGCCCCCGCGCCCTTCGTCCGTGGACCGCCAACTGTACGCGCGATCACGCGTCCGGTCGCCGGTGCGTCCTGCGCGGGCCCGGTTCACCCGGGGGGATCAAGCCGCACGGGCGGGGGCGCGCGGGCCGGGCCGGGCGCTGCTATCCACGAAGGGTGGGGGATCCGGAACGAAAAGGGGCCGCTCCGCGTCGCTCGTGGCGCCGCGTCCCCGAGTGGAGGACTCCGTGGTTCAGCAGCTCGCCCTCTCCGTGGACTTCGGTTCCGGGTTCACCCAGGCCTGGTCCAAGATCGCGAAGGTCATCCCGCAGTTCATCGCCTTCCTGGCGATCCTGGTCATCGGCTGGTTCGTGGCGAAGGCCATCGCCAAGGTGCTCGACCGCGTGCTGCGCCGGCTCGGGTCCGAGCGGATCGCCGAGCGGGCCGGGATGGCCCGCTACCTGAGCGGCTCCAGCTACGACATGACGGGCATCGTCTGCAAGATCGTCTACTACGCGGTCCTGCTGATGGCCCTGCAGCTCGCGTTCGGGGTTTTCGGCCCCAACCCGATCAGCGTGATGATCCACAGCATCGTCGCGTGGCTGCCCAAGGGCATCGTCGCGGTCGTGATCGTCGTCGTCGCGATGGCCATCGCCAACGCGGTGCGCGACATCGTGGGCAACGCGCTCTCCGGCGCCGCGTACGGCCGGACGGTCTCCACGATCGCCTGGGCGTTCATCGTCGGGCTCGGCGTGATCGCCGCGCTCGGCCAGGCCGGCATCGCCACCGCGATCACCGGCCCGGTGCTGATCGCGGCCCTCGCGACGATCACCGGTGTGCTGGTGGTGGGCGTCGGCGGCGGCCTGATCATGCCGATGCGCCAGCGCTGGGAGCGCTGGCTGGACGGCGCCGAGCGGGAGAGCGCCAAGCTGCGCGGCAGCGCCTACCAGGCCGGCCGCTCGGACGCGCTGGCCAACCAGCCGGTGCGCCCGGCCACCGAGACCGGGCCGCGCGGCCCCGGCATCGACCCGGGCATCGACCCCGGGCGGGAGCTGTAGTCGGGCGGGAGCTGTAGTGAGGCCGGCAGGAGCCGTCGTCAGGCCGGCAGGAGCCCCTGCTCTCGCACCAGCCAGCAGATCGCGGTGAGCCGCCCGACGGCGAAGTCGTAGCCGACCGGCTCCCGCCAGCCGATCTCGGCGAGCGCGTCGAGGAAGCCGAGCGCGTAGTCCGCCAGTTCCTCGCGGTCCAGGGGCCGGGGCAGCAGCTCCGGCCCCTGGGCGTACAGGAGCTCGCGCAGCTCGGCGGCGTGCTGGTCGACCGACGCGACGAAGCCGGGCTCGAACGCGAACTCGGCCAGCCGCGGCGTGAAGGCCGCGACGATGCCCGGCAGCGGGCAGCCGGCCGGCTCGTCGGGGGAGCGGCCGAAGGACTCGTCGGAGGTGGCGAACATCCGTCCACGGTAGGGGAACCGGCGGCCGGGCACGGCGGCTCGTGACGGTTCCGTGCTGAGACCTTGGCCACCTTGGGGCGCCCAAGGGAACACCCTGTGCATTGGCCGGTTCTGTCGCGTGACCGGCCGGCCGTCCGTACCAGAATGGCCGGCATGGATCTTCGCATCTTCACCGAGCCCCAGCAGGGCGCGAGCTACGAGACGCTGCTGGCGGTCGCCCGCACCGCCGAGGACCTGGGCGCGTTCAGCGCCTTCTTCCGCTCCGACCACTACCTGAGGATGGGCGGGGTGGACGGCCTGCCCGGCCCCACCGACGCCTGGATCACCCTGGCCGGCCTCGCCCGCGACACCCGCACCATCCGCCTGGGCACGCTGATGACCGCCGCCACCTTCCGGCTGCCCGGCGTCACCGCGATCCAGGTCGCCCAGGTCGACGCGATGAGCGGCGGCCGGGTCGAGTTCGGCCTCGGCGCCGGCTGGTACGAGGCCGAGCACCGCGCCTACGGCATCCCGTTCCCGAAGGAGAAGTTCGGGCGGCTGGAGGAGCAGCTGGCGATCATCACCGGGCTGTGGAACACCAAGCCCGGCGACACCTTCGACTTCGCCGGCGAGTACTACACCCTCACCGACTCGCCCGCGCTGCCCAAGCCCGCGCAGGAGCGCGTCCCGGTGCTGGTCGGCGGCCACGGCCCGAAGCGCACCCCGGCGCTGGCCGCGCGCTTCGCGGACGAGTTCAACCTGCCGTTCGCCTCGGTCGAGGACACCGCGGCGCAGTTCGGCCGGGTGCGCACCGCCGTCGAGCAGGCGGGCCGCGGGGCCGACGACCTCGTGTACTCGGCGGCGCTGGTCGCCTGCGTCGGCCGCGACGACGCCGAGGTGGCCCGGCGGGCCGCCGCCATCGGCCGGGAGGTCGGCGAGCTGAAGGAGAACGGCCTGGCCGGCACCCCGGCGGAGGTCGCGGAGAAGATCGGCCGGTACGCCGCCGTCGGCACGCAGCGGATCTACCTCCAGATACTCGACCTGCACGACCTCGACCACCTGGAGCTCATCGCGGGCGCCGTCGCCCCGCAGCTGGGCTGACCGTCCGCCCGGCACCCGGCCTGACCACGCCTCTTTACTCCGTCTTGGTCATACGCGATGCTCCAGGGGGAGGAGAACGGCAAGGGGAGGCCAGGTGACCAGGACACGAACGGTGGAGGCGGCGGCGCCCCCGGTGCCGCCGCCTCGGCGCGCCCCCGGGGCGCTGCGCCCGCACGGGCTGCACGACCTGCGCTGCGCCCCCGCCCCGGCGGCGCTGCACTACCCGGCGGGTGACCTCCTGGTCGTCTCCGGCCTGCCGGGCAGCGGCAAGAGCACCCTCATGCGGCACAGCATCCGCGCCGCGCTGGTCGACTCCCAGCAGGTCCGCGAGGAGTACGCGGCCCGCCTGCCCGCCTTCGTCCCGTACGCCGTGTACCGCCCGCTCGTCCGGCTCGCCCACTACCGGCGGCTGCGCCGGGCCGTGCTCGACGGCGGGCCGCTCGCCGTGCACGACTGCGGTGCACTGCCCTGGGTGCGGTCCTGGCTGACCACCGCCGCCGGACGGCAGGGGCGACGCGTGCACCTGCTGCTCCTCGACGCCGACGCCGACAGCGCGCTCGACGGCCAGCGGCTCCGCGGGCGGACCGTCTCCCGCTACGCCTTCGCGCGGCACCGGGCCGCCGCCCGCCGCCTGTACGGCGCCCTCGCCGGCTCGGGGGAGCCGCCGGCCGGGTGTGCGTCGGCCGTGGTACTCGACCGGGCCGCCGCGCGCGCCCTGCGGGAGATCGACTTCGTGGCGTCGTAGTCTCGGCGAGTCCGCGCGCGGCCGCACCGGCCGTCGCAGCCGACGCCCCGTCAATCCACCCCGCCAGGAGCGCAGATGCGCCGTTCCTCCCGGGTGCGCTCGCGTGCCCTCCGCCTGTTCCCCTGTGCCGCCGCGCTCGTCGCGGCGGCCGGCCTCGGCCAGCTCGGGGCCCCCGCCCGGCACGCCGTCCCGGTGGCCGCCGCCGCCCCCGCCGCCGTGTGCGACGGTACGGACGCCGCCGCCCGCCGACCCGCTACGGGCGAGAGCGGGCAGGACCCGAACTCCGTCACCCCCGCCCGGGCCCGGGCCATGGACGACGACCTCCGCTCGCGCCTCTCCGGACACGTCAACGCGCACGCCTTCGGCGACACCGCGACGACGATCCCGGTCTACGTCCACGTGATCCACTCCGGCGACGCCGGCCGCCTCTCCGACGCCACCGTCGCCGCCCAGATCGACCACCTCAACGCCACCTACGGCGGCCAGGGCGACGGCAACACCCCGACCGGCTTCCGGTTCGCGCTCGCCGGCACCGACTACACCGACAAGGCCGGCTGGTACACGGGCATGACGCCCGGCTCCCGCGCCGAGCGCGACATGAAGAAGCAACTGCGCAAGGGCGGCGCCGGCACCCTCAACCTCTACACCGCCAACCTCGGCCAGTCCCTGCTCGGCTGGGCGACCTTCCCCGACGCCTACCGCTCCGACCCGGCCGACGACGGCGTCGTCGTGCTCGACGCCTCCCTGCCCGGCGGCTCCGCCACCGACTACAACGAGGGCAACACCGCCACCCACGAGACCGGCCACTGGCTCGGCCTCTTCCACACCTTCCAGGGCGGCTGCCTGCCCCCCGGCGACTACGTCGACGACACCCCGCCCGAGCGCAGCCCCGGCTACGGCTGCCCCGAGGGGCGGCACACCTGCTCCACGACGGTCCTCGACCCGATCCACAACTTCATGGACTACAGCTACGACTCCTGCATGACCCAGTTCACCCCGGGCCAGGTCCAGCGGATGGCCAACTCGTGGACCGCGTACCGGAGATGACCAACGGATCGACTCACCCGAAAGGAGCAGTGCCATGACCACCATGCCCCGGACCGTCGTCGGCGTGGACGGATCGCCCGCCTCCGAGCAGGCCCTGCAGTGGGCCCTCGACTACGCGCGGGCCGTCGGCGGCAGCGTCCACGCGATCACCGCCTGGGAGTACCCCGCGTTCTACGGCTGGGGCGGCGCGGGAGCGCCCGACGGGTTCAACCCCGAGGACCTCGCCGGGCGGACCCTCGCCGAGTCCGTCGCCAAGGTGGCCGGGGACGCCCCCGGCGTCCCGGTCAACCAGAGCGTCATGCCGGGCAACGCCGCCGGCGCACTGCTCCAGGCGGCCCACGGCGCCGCGCTCCTCGTCGTCGGCAGCCGCGGCCTCGGCGGCTTCTCGGGCGTGCTGCTCGGCTCCGTCAGCCGGCACCTCACCGAGCACGCGCCCTGTCCGATCGTGGTCGTCCGCGAGGGACAGGTGGCCTTCCCCGGCGAGTGACGTCACTGCCGTGGCACCAGCCGCACCGGGCCGCCGCGCGGGGCAGGATGGAGTCATGCCAGAAGGTGACTCCGTCTACCGCGCGGCGGCCCGGCTGCGCGACACGCTCGCCGGCGTGCAGCTCACCGCCGCCGACCTGCGCGTCCCCGCCCACGCCACCGCCGCGCTCGCCGGCCGCTGGGTCCTGGAGGTCGCCCCGCGCGGCAAGCACCTCCTCACCCGCCTCGAAGGCGGCCTCACCCTCCACACCCACCTGCGCATGGACGGCCGCTGGGAGACCTACCGCCCCGGCGAGCGCTGGGCCGGCGGCCCCGCCTGGCAGATCCGCGCCGTCCTCGCCACCGAACGCGGCACCGCCGTCGGCTACCGGCTGCCCGTCGTCGAACTGCTGCGCACCGCCGACGAGGAACGCGCCGTCGGCCACCTCGGCCCCGACCTCCTCGGCGCCGACTGGGACCCGGTCGAGGCCCTCCGTCGCCTGCTCGCCCACCCCGCCCGCCCCCTCGCCGAGGCCCTCCTCGACCAGCGCAACCTCGCCGGCATCGGCAACGTCTACGCCAACGAACTCAGCTACCTCGCCGGCGTCACCCCCTGGACCCCGGTCGGCGAACTGCGCGACCCCGGCCGGCTCGTCGGGCGGGCCCGCGAACTCCTCGACGCCAACAAGCTGCGCCCCGGCCACGTCACCACCGGCGACACCCGGCGCGGCCACCAGCACTGGGTCTACGGCCGGGCGGGCCGCCCCTGCCCCCGCTGCGGCACCCTCGTCCTGACCGCCCGCCAGGGCACTCCGCCGCAGGACCGGGTGGCGTACTGGTGCCCGTACTGCCAGCGCGGGCCCGCGCCGGAGGCCCGCAGCGCCGGGCCGCGCACGGCGGGGCGGCGCTGAGGCCACCCCGGGGGATCAGTCGCGTTCGACCAGGGCCGGGTGGCGCGGGTCGTCGACGCGGACGACGACGTCGGCGGCCTCGGACGGCACGGTCTCGGCCTCGTAGCGGGCGAAGGCGGGCAGCGTCCACCGTTCGTCCTCGGGCGTGCGGCGGGCGAGCGCGGCCGGGGTGAGGGCGAGGTGGACGGTCAGCTCCAGCGGCAGCCAGCGGCCGAGCAGCAGCGCGCCGTCGAGCAACAGCACGCCGCCGGGCGGCAGTTGGCTGTACGGGGCACGGGTGGCGCGGTCCGTCACCGGATCCCACAGGGACGGCAGGACGCGGCCGGTGCCGCCCGGCTCCAGCGGGTCGAGCACCTCGCGCGCCAGCGCGCCGTCGTCGAGCCAGAGGTCGTGGAAGGCGTCGGCGTCCCGCTTGCCGTACTCCAGGCGGATCGACGCCGGGCGCAGGAAGCCGTCCGCCGCCACCCGCAGGGCGGGGCGGCCGCGCAGCCGCAGCGGCTCGACCAGGGTGTCGGCGAGGTCCCCGGGGCGGGCGGCGGGCGCGCCGTCGACGGCGACCCGCAGCCACCGCTGCCCGGCGCCGGGCAGCGCGGAGATCCGCTCGGCGAGGTGCTCGGCGAGCAGGTCGGGGGAGATCGGGCGGACCCGCACCGGGGCCTCCTAGACCGTGGCCAGCGGGAGGGCGTGCAGGACGTCGTCGTGGCCCGCGTACAGGCAGTTGCCGTCGGCGGCGAGTGACCAGACGTCCTTGCCGGGGCCGGAGTCCCGGAAGGTCCAGAGCAGGCGGCCCGTCGCGGCGTCGACCGCGCACACGCCGCCGCCGGCCGGGCCGGGGACGTAGAGGACGTCGTTGACCAGCATCGGATGGCTGCGGGCATCCAGCAGGAACGGCAGCCGGAGCGACCAGAGCGCGTCCGGGCCGGCCTCGGTGTGCGCGGTGACCACGCCGTTGTCGCGCGGGAGGAAGACCGCGGCGCCCGCGGTCAGCGGGGGCATCGCCCGCCAGTTCTCGCCCCGGGCGGGCGGCAGCGTCCAGAGTTCGGCGCCGGTGGCGAGGTCGAGGGCACGCAGGCCGCCGGTGCCGTCCGGGACGTGGACGGCGCGCTGTCCGATCGCGCACCAGCGGAGGTTCTCGTTGCCCGGAGCCGTCCAGCGCTGCCGTCCGGTCGCGGCGTCCCGGACGACCAGCTCGGTGCGGCCCTCGCGGGTGCGGACGGAGGCGATGGTGCCGGTGGGGCCGGTGGGGCCGGGCGAGGGGGCGAGCAGCCGCTCGCCGAGGTCGGCGGGGGAGGACCACAGCAGCGTGCTGTCCGTGATGCGCACCGCGAACGCCTTCTGCGCCGGGACCTTGTCGTTCCGGGTGGGCAGGGCGTAGGCCGTCCCGTAGAGGGCCGTGCCGTCGCAGCCGGCGAGGACGACGTCGTCGGTGACGGCCTCCGGCAGGGCGACGGTGAGGTCGGCGGCGGGGTCGGCGAGGTGGCGGCCGTCGATGTGGCCCTGGGAGGTGGTGAACACGCGGTCGCCGCTGATCACCACGCGGGCGGCGGTCGCATCGTCGCCGAACTGCCGCTCCGGGGGCGCGAGGCGCAGCAGCCGGGTCGGCGAGCCGGTCGCCGGGTCGAGCAGCTGGAGGCCGGCGCTGGTGACGTACAGCGGCCGGTTCGGCCGGGTGGTGAGCCGCTCGGGCGTCATGGCCTCGGGCCCGCGGTACGTCCACACCGGCGTCGGCCCCGAGACGGCGACGGGGGCCGGCGGTGCCGGGCGCGGGGGGCGGGGGGCGGCCCCCCGGCCGGCGCCCCCCCCCCCCCCCCCCCCCCGCCCGCCCCCCCCCCCCCCCCCCCCAC
>NZ_JBHWGD010000066.1:7858-14316 GCF_042733235.1 Kitasatospora sp. NPDC059722 | reverse complement strand
CGACGTCCGCCTCCAGGACGTGCCGCTCAACAACCGCCGCCCGGGCCGAACGCCCACACGGCCCCGCCGGCGGCCAGCACCCCGGCCCCGACCAGCAGCCCGCGCCGGCTCATCCGCGGCCCGTCGCCGCCCCCGCCGACGACGTCCCCGAGCGCCCCGCCCGCGTCGCCGCCGTCCTCCCCGTCCCACTGCCACGCCGCCCCCGGAACCTCGCGCTCGGACGACGACGACCGCATCCTGGCCACCCATTCCCCCTGGGGCAGCCATCGCGCTGCCGATCACCGGGAGGATATCGAACAGCCCTCGAACCGTCCGGTTCCGAGGGGCCGGAAGCCTAGGCTGTGGCGCATGAGGGAAGCGGGCCCGCGGGTCACCAGCGAGCAGTACGACTCCTGGTGCGCGGCCAAGTGCGCGGGCATCGAGATCGTCGACGGCACGGTCCTCGTTCGCCCCGTCGCTTCCAAGCGGCACAACCGCCTGGCCCGGCTGCTGGCGAACGCGCTGGACGCGGCCGGGGGGAGCGAGTGGAACGCCGACACGGACTTCGACGTCCGCCTCCAGGACGTGCCGCTCAACAACCGCCGCCCGGACGTCGTGGTCTACCGCGCGGAGACGATCGACGAGTCGCCGACCAGACCGGCGGACGTGCTGCTGCTCGCCGAGGTCGTGTCGCCGGGCTCGGAGACCACCGACCGGGTGGTCAAGCTGGACCAGTACGCCACGGCCGGCATCCCGTTCTACTGGCGGATCGAGCAGGCCGTGGGCGTCGTCCCGATCGTCCACACGTACGTCCTCGACCCGGCGAGCCGGTGCTACCGGGCGGGTGAGGTCTTCACCGGCCTGGTCAAGGCGACGGCGCCGTACCCGGTGGAGCTCGACCTGTCCTCGCTGTGACGCCCGGTGGCCGTCCCGGCAGAACCGGAGGCGTGGAACGTGTGCTTGGAACTGGCGACGGTGTTGGCCGGAGGCGCCACGGTTTGCCTGGCCTCAGCGGTTTCGGGGGCGCTGGGCGATGACGGGGCCGATGCCGCCCAGGGCCGGGATCGCTCCGGCCGCCGTCCAGAAGTAGAGGTCTGCCGTGCTGCCGGCGTCGGACGTGTGCTCCACGACGAGGGGGAGCAGGAGGAACGCCAGCCCGACGGTGATGGCTGCCAGCCGGATCGGCTTCGGGCGGCTGATGGTGCTGATGTACACGAATGGGAGCACGGCGCCGATCGCGGTGGCGATGCCGGCAGCTACCGGTAGAAGCGGCATGGGGAATCTCCGTCCCGAGTGATTCGCTCTCGAACCTCCGGCCTCGGGGACCGACACTATGCGGCGGGGGCCTGTCGGCCAACGGAGTTGAGGAAACCCTGAGCATCACGGGCCGCACTGGGGGTCAGAGGCCGCAGAGGCGTTGGAAGCCGGGGTGGGTGCGGAGGAGGTCGGGGTAGGGGCCGGTGGCGGTGGTGGTGCCGTTGGAGAGCATGACGACGGTGTCGGCCGACTCGATCGTGGACATGCGGTGGGCGATGACGAGGAGGGCGCACTCCTTGCGGAGGTCGTGCAGGTTGACGGTCAGGGCGGCCTCGTTGGCGGGGTCGAGGTGGGCGGTGGGCTCGTCCAGCAGGAGGAGGGCGGGGCGGGCCAGGACGGCTCGGGCGATGGCGATGCGCTGGCGTTCGCCGCTGGAGAGGCGGGCGCCGTGTTCGCCGGCTTCGGTGTCGAGCCCGGCGGGCAGGGCGCGCACCTTGGCGGCGAGGTTGACGAGGTCGAGGACCTCCCACAGCCTGTCGTCGGTGGCGTCCGGGGCGGCGTAGCGGAGGTTGTCGCGCAGGGTGCCGTGCAGGACCGGGCAGTCCTGTTCGACCCAGCCGATCCGTGAGCGCCACTCGTGGAGGCCGAGTTCGTCCGCCGGGTGGCCGTCGAGGCGGATGCCGCCGCTCCACGGGTCGTAGAAGCGGTTGATCAGCGCGAAGGTGGTGGACTTGCCGGCTCCGGACGGGCCGACCAGGGCGACGAGCGCGTTCCGGGGGACGGTGAGGGAGAGCCCCTGGAGGACGGGTGCGTCGGGGTCGTAGCCGAAGCGCAGGTCGCTGATCTCCAACGATGGCGCGGTGGTCGGCTGTTGGGACACCGAGCGCGAGCCGGTGGCGTCCTCGGTGGGGAGCTCGTAGACCTCCTGGACGCGTTCGGCGGAGCCCCTGGCGCGGTGCACCGAGGCCACGCCCTCCATCAGTTCCGTGACGGGCCCGGTGAGCTGGGTCGCGTACAGCAGCATGGCCACGAGGGCGCCGAGCGAGAGGGCCCCTTGGTCGACGCGGGCCGCACCGAGCAGCAGGACCAGGACGAAGGCGGCGTTGATGGCCAGTTGGGCGGTGGGGGCGATGACGGCCGTGAGCCGGGCGCCGCGCACCGCCGCGTGGTAGGCCTCGTGGGCGAGGGTGCCGAGGCGGTCGATCTCCCGTCGTTCGGCGCGGTTGGCCCGGACGGTCCGCAGGGCGGATAGGGCCCGCTCCAGCCCGGCCGAGATCGCGCCGACGGCGGTCTGCACCTGCGTCGAGGAGCGGCCGATCTCCGCCGACAGCCGGTTGATCACCAGGCCGCACGCGAGCAGCACGCCGAGGATGAGCAGCATCAGGACCGGGTCCAGCACGAACATCGCCGCGACGCTGCCCAGCGCGACGCACAGGTTGGTGGCGATCTGCACGGAGACGTGCGTCAGCGCCTCGCGCAGGACGACCACGTCGGTCGAGGCGCGCGCCATGAGGTCGCCGACGCGCAGGCGGTCGAAGGCCGCCATGCGGACCCGCAGCAGGTGCGAGACCAGTCCGGTCCGCATGCCGAGGACGAACCGCTCGCCGGTGCGTTCCAGGAGGAAGGTCGCGACGGCGCCGATGAGTGCCTGGGCGAGCAGCAGCACGACGAGGACGGTCACGGGCAGCAGGAGCGGCCGGTGCGCGGTGAGCGCGTCGACCACGCCCTTGGCCGCCAGGGGCTGCCCGACGCCCACGGCGGCGGCGGTCAGGGTGAGGAGCAGGGCGGCGCCGAGGGCGCGGCGCTGGCCCCGGGTCAGGGTCCACAGCTGGCGAAGCATCGTGTGTGCGGCTCCATTCGAGGTGGCGGCCCGAGGGGGTCAGGCGGCCTCCACCAGCCCGGAGGAGCGGAGCCATTCGGTCATCGCGGTGAGGTCCTGCCGCGCCGCGGCCGGTGCGATGCCGAAGTGGGCCACGAACTCGTCGGCGACCTGGTCCACGGTGTGGCCGTTCAGCAGGCGTTGCAGGGCGTACGCGCCGGTCTGGTTGAGCTGCCAGTAGTGCCCGGTGCGCTCGTTCAGCAGCACGGCGCCGTCGTGCGTGTCGGTGGACACGGTGTGGGTGGTCAGGCGGAGCGTCATGGGTCCCTCCGGACGGGGGTGCGCGGGGTGGTCATGCAGTGCGTGCGGGCTGCGAGGGCTGCGAGGGCGGCGAAGGCTGGGAGGGCTGCGACCGCTGTTTGGGGGCGACGGTGACCAGCGGCCGGAAGTAGCCGTCGGGGTAGGGCTCGTCGATGACCCGGCCCTCCGCCTCGACCCAGGCGTGGGCGGCGAACGGCGTGGTGCGCACGCCGGCCTGCCAGGTGGGCCAGGCGCCGCCGAACCGGCAGAGCACGGCCGTGGCGATCGACCGTTGCAGGCAGTTGTGGACGGCGCAGCGCAGGCTGACGGCGACGACCGCGGCGCGGGCCGCGGACGCCTGGGCGGCGGTGCCGGGACGGGCGCCGGTGCTCAGCGCCGTGAGGACCGGGCGCAGGTACCGGGGCTGCAGTCCGGCCAGCGGGCGGGCGACGGCGACGGCGGCGAGCGGGAGCAGCCGCCGGTGCAGGGGCAGCCGGGTGCGGGGCTGGAGTGCGCAGGGCGGACTGGTCACGGGGTTTCCTCACGTTCGGTGGCACGGAGGCCGGCGAGGGCCGGCTTGACGGCGGGGCGGGACTCGATCTCCCGCAGCCACAGTTCGGCGCCGATCGTCGCCTCCAGTTGGGCGGACCAGACGTCGGCGGTGCGCGGCGGCGTGACGAGCGTGGTGCGCAGCCGGTCGACGTCGACCAGGCCGCGGCGCGCCAGGTGCGAGTCCGCGAACAGGTCGAGCAGGTCGGGGACGTGGTCCTGCAGGGCGCGGTCGACGGGCTCCTCGCAGTCGCCCTTGGTCGTCCGGTCGAGGATCAGGTCGGGCACGAGCCCCTGCATCGCGGTGGCCAGCACCGGCTTGAACCGCCAGGGGCTGTAGCGCTCGTGGGGGATGATCGACAGCACGGCCTCGACCACCCGGTCGTCCAGGTAGGGCAGTTCCAGCGCGAGCCCTTCGGCGGCGTATTCGCGGTGGATCAGCCGGAGCACGGGACCGGCGCTGCGCAGGGCGGTGAGGGCTTCGTGCTGGCCCCGGTCCTGCGCGAGCGGGGAGGCCTGGTCCGCCAAGCGGCGGAAGACGGCCTGGGTGGCCCGCACCGCGTCGCCGGTCGCCCACGGGGTGGCCGGGATCCGCTCGCCCCAGCCGAGGGACGGGGTCCGGGGGAGCGGCGAGGTGCGGGCGAGGTCGTCGGCGCTCTGCCGCCACCACCCGCCGAGGTCTCCGCCGCGCACCAGCCCGGCGAGGCTGGGCAGCAACGGCCAGCGGTTCAGGGCCTGGTGGGCGCGCAGCTGACGCCAGGCCGTCACCGGGTGCCGGCGGGCGAGCGTGTGCAGGTAGGCGGCGCCTCCGGTGAACAGCTCGTCCGCGCCGTGGCCGGCCAGGTGCCGGGTGGCGCCGTGGTCGACCAGGTGCCGGATGCCGTAGCGGATCGCGTTCATCCCCCGGCTGGTGGCCCGCGGGGCCTCCGTGTCGGTCGCCCAGTAGGGAGGGGAGAACACGGGCGGGGCGTCGGTGTCCGGGACGGTCAGGTGCTCGGCGCGCGTGAGCAGCTCTGCGGCCCGGCCGGCGTACAGGGGGTCGTCGTTGATCGCGCTGCCGCCGGTCCAGCAGAAGGTGAGGAGTTCGGGCGCGTGCTCGGCGGCGAGGAAGCACAGGGAGGTGGAGTCCATGCCGCCCGACAGGTCGGCGGAGAGCCTGCCCCGGCCGGGCAGCCGCAGGGCCACGGCTTCGCGCAGCTTGTCGCGCACCACGGTGGCGCCCCGGGCGAGCGGGAGGTCCGGCTCCGGCGGCTGCCACCAGCGCACCGGCTGGGCCGGGCCCTCGCCGGGGATGACGAGGCAGCAGTCCGGGGCCACCTGCTCCACGCCGCGCCACCAACTGCGCTCGCTCAGCGGGGAGAAGAGCATGCCGTACGTCACGGTCGTCGCGAGCAGGTCCTCGTCCGGTTCCGCGCCGGTGAGTTCGGCCAGCACGTCGGCCCGGTCGCAGGCGACCGGCACGCCGTCGAGGCCGGCGGTGAACACGCTGCGGGTCCCGGTGACGGTGCCCTGGAACCGCACGCGCCCGTGGACGGAGGCCACCACGTGGGTGTTGCCGGGCAGGGCGCGGGCCAGCGCGTCGAGGTCCGGCAGGTCGCGCACGGACGGGAGCAGCGCCTGGAGCCGGTCGGGTGTGACCGGGCTCGGCCCGAACACGGCCACGCTGACGGGGCCCGCGGTCGCCACCACCAGGTCCTCCGGGGCCCAGGAGCCGGCGAGCCACGGCCGGCCGGAGGCGTGGGCCACCAGTCGAGGTGCTTCGCCGCCGATCTGACGGTACGCCCGGGCACCGCCCGGGGAATCCGGAAAGACCACGAGGTGGTCGTTGAGCGACTGCACCTGCCTCACCCCCAGGTATCGCGGCGGAAACACGCCCCGCCGGTGCTTCGCCTGAGAACGGTGCACCAGTCGGAATTGCCGCACAACCGGGCCGAGTCGGCCTCCCCTTCGTTTGCGCCATTTCCATGACAACGATCCTGGGGTGGTTCCGGCATGATGATGTGAAGAAAAGGGGAGTATCACGCTTCACTCGGGCCCCTCCGGTCATATCGACTGTCTGTCATGCACAGGACTCAAGCCGAGTGGATCGGCCGGGATTTTGTTTACAGTTCACCTTTTCGAACCCGGGATCGATTCGTGGTCGACTCGCAATGGCCGGAGACGGATCATCCGTGTGGACACCATGGCGCGGCGGCGGCCCAATGGAGCGAGGCCGTTCCAGGCCTCGTTCTCGACGCATTGGAGAGCACCGTGACCAAGAACCAGCAGCTGCCCCGGCGTTACACCCCGCCCATGGCCGCCAAGGTCGGCGACTTCGGCAAGGACACGGACGGCACCATCTACACCAAGAAGGACGCGACGACGCTCGGCTTCAAGAAGCCGCGTTGATGCCGCTCCTGACCGACTGATCGACTGATCGGCACTCGGCCGGCCCCGTCGGCCACCGGCGCCGGGGGGGGGGGGCCCGGGGGGGCGGGCGGGGGGGGGGGGCGGGGGTGTGGGGGGGGGGGGGTGGGTGTAAACGTGGGGGGGGGGGGCGGCGCGGGGGCCGGGG
>NZ_JBHWGD010000066.1:0-7848 GCF_042733235.1 Kitasatospora sp. NPDC059722 | reverse complement strand
GATCGCACCCCGGCCGCCCCCTTCGCCCACCGGCGCCGGGACCGCCCGGGCGGCCCGCGCGTCCGTCGTTCCCGTGGGTGACGGGGCCGGGACGATCTGTTGACAACGGGTGGCGGGGCGGCCACGGTAGCTCGAAGCGCGCCTCGGACAGCGGCGCGGCCGCCTGCCGAGGGCTTCGAAGGAGCCGCACGTGAGCCGTCCCGGGGTCAACCTCGCCGCGATCCTCGCCGATTCGGCCGCCCGCTTCCCCCGCCGCCCGGCCGTGCGGCTCGACGACGCCGTCCTCGACTACGGCGGACTCGCGGACGCCGCGGCCCGGACGGCCGCACTCCTGCGCCGCGCCGGCGTACGGCCGGGGGACCGGGTCGGCCTGCTGGTGCCCAACGTCCCGGTCTTCGCCGTGCTGTACTTCGGGATCCTGTGGGCCGGTGCGGTCGTCGTGCCGCTCAACCCGCTGCTGCGGGCGCGCGAGGTCGAGTACCACCTCGCCGACGCGGATGCGGCCCTGCTGCTGGCCTGGCGGGACGGCGCCGACCAAGCGCTGATCGGCGCGCGGGCGGCCGGCGTGACGGCCCTGACGGTCGGTGCGGACGGGCTCCCCGGCGGCGGTCGACTCGAAGACTCCGAGCTGGAGTTGGTCGAGCGCGAGCCGTCCGACACCGCCGTGATCCTCTACACCTCCGGGACCACCGGCCGGCCCAAGGGCGCCGAGCTCACGCACCACGGCATCGCCCGCAACGTCGAGGTCACCTGCGGCACCATCCTCCAACTGACCGAACGCGACGTGGTCTTCGGCGGTCTGCCGCTGTTCCACGCCTTCGGCCAGATGGTCGGACTGGACTGCGCCGTCGCCGCCGGCGCCTGCACGACCCTGCTGCCGCGCTTCGACGCCGGCAGGGCCCTGGAGATCATCGAGCGGGACGGTGTCACCGCGTTCCTCGGCGTGCCCACCATGTACAGCGCACTGCTCGCCGCCGCCTCCGGTGCCGCCGCCGACGACCGCACGCGTGCCGAGTCGCTGCGGGTCTGCATCTCGGGCGGCGCGGCCCTGCCGGTCGAGGTCCTGCGCGCGTTCGAGGAGACCTTCGCCTGCACCGTCCTGGAGGGCTACGGGCTGTCCGAGACCTCCCCCGTCGCCTGCTTCAACCACCCCGACCGGCCCCGCAGGCCCGGCACCGTCGGCACACCGATCGAGGGCGTCGAGCTGCGGATCGTCGACGAGCACGGCCGTGAGCTGCCCGACGGGCAGCCGGGGGAGGTCGCCATCCGCGGGCACAACCTGATGAAGGGGTACTGGCGGAACCCCGAGGCCACCGCCGCCGCGATCCCGGACGGCTGGCTGCGCACCGGCGACGTGGGCGTCAGGGACTCCGACGGCCACTTCCGGATCGTGGACCGCATGAAGGACCTGATCATCCGCGCCGGCTTCAACGTCTACCCGCGGGAGGTCGAGGAGGTCCTCTACGAGCACCCGGCCGTCGCGGAGGCGGCCGTGATCGGCGTCCCGCACCCGGTCCTCGGCGAGGAGGTCGCCGCCGTGGTCGCCCTCAAGCCGGGGTCCACCGCCGAACCGGACGAGCTGCGCGCCTTCGTCAAGGAGCGCGTCGCGCCCTACAAGTACCCGCGCGAGGTACGGATCGTCGAGGCCCTGCCGAAGGGGCCGACCGGCAAGATCCTCAAGCGGGAGATCGAGCGGTAGCGGCCTCCTCCGCCGGGGCGGCGACCGAACGCCTTCCGCTCGGCGGCCGTCGGTCACGCAGGTGACTGAGGCTCACCGTCCGGCCCGCTCCGAGGCCGCGGCCCGGTGTCACACCTGTGGCCCTCCCCGGGTGTCCGCTCCCGCCGTCCGTTCTACGGTCGACCCCGTGGGAGCGCCGGCTCCCGGAGAGGGCCGCGGAGTCGATGGCGTTCCCCCTTGCCCGTCGCTGGGCCCTCGTCGTGAGCGTGTGCGTGACGGTCGCCGCAGGGCCGGCCGGGGCGGCCTTCGCGCAGGCGCGCACCGAACCGCTTCCCGCCGCCTCGTCGTCCCGGTCCGTCGTCCGCTCCACCAGGGCGCTGCCGCCCTTCACGGTGGAGACCTGGAACATGCAGGGCTCGACGGCCGGCGGGGAGTGCAAGTGGACCCAGGACGTGGCGCCGCTGGCCCAGAACTCCGACGTCGTCGCCCTCCAGGAGGCCGGCCGGCCCCCGGCCGCCGGGACCACGCCGGAGCGCACGTGGAACCGGAACGGGTACACCGTGCGGGAGTTCCGCTGGCGCGTCGGCAGTAGCAGCCGGGGCCGCGACTACTTCATCTACTGGACGGAGACCGACCCCAACGGCGGTCGCGTCAACATGGCGCTGGTCGTGCCGGAGGCGCGCCGCGCCCGGGACGTCCTCGTCGCCCAGGACCCCGCGAACGCCTCCGTCCGGCCCGCGCTCGGCATCCTGCCCCAGGGCATCGACGCCTGGGTGTTCACCGTGCACGCCTCGGCCCAGCCGCAGACGGGCGGCGGCGGACGCGGCGGCTGGGACGGCCCGCGCATCGTGCAGGCCGTCGAGTGCGCCGTCGCGGGGGCCGGGCCGTACCCGTGGGTCGCCGCCGGGGACTGGAACCGGATCCCGAACGGCTGGGCCACCGCCGGTTCCCGGACGAGCGAGGTCGCGCCGAGCGAGGTCACCCGTCCCCAGAGCAACGCGGTGATCGACTACGCGGTGGTCGCCGCCGCCCTCCTGACCCGGCTGGTCCTCCGCGCGGTCTTCACCGACGCGCGGCGCAGCGCCGGCCAGTCGGACCACCTCCCGGTCCGCTTCCAGTTCGGCTGAACCCGAGGAGTGCCCGTGCCCACTTCACGTTCCGTCCTCGCGGCGGGCGCCCTGGCCCTGGGGCTGGCGCTGACGCCCGCCGGCTCCGCCACCGCCGCGGACGGCTGCGGTACCGAGGTCTGGCGGATGACGATCAACGGCATCGACGTCCGCAACGGCGGCGACTCCGGCGGCGGCGAGCTCTACGGGGACGTGGTCTTCGACGACCAGTACCTGTGGAGCCGGTCCCGTTCGGACGCGGTCTGGGTGCCCAACGGTCCCCTCGACATCGCCTCGGCGAACCGGTGGAAGATGTGGGACGAGAAGCTGTTCCCGACGAACGGTGCCACCGGCAAGGTGTTCGTCGTCACGGCGGACCTGTGGGACTACGACTACGTCTCCGGCGACGACCGGGTGGCCGTGGGCACCCGGACCGTCGATCCCCTCCAGGAGGGCGAAGGCCGGCACCAGCTCGACTACTGCTACGGCAGCAGCTGTTCGGAGGGGCGCACGGTAATCACGTACACCCTTGAGCTGGTGGGCGGGTGCACCTCCGGCCAGTGCGTCGGGTAGGTGTGCGCGGGCCGTCCGCCTCGCATCAGGAGGCGAAGACCACGCCCTGGTTGGAGGGTTGGAGCGAGCCGACCGTGAAACCGGCGGCGGAGACGGTCAGTTGGGTGACCGGCTTGCCGTCGGTGCCGATGACGTTCGCGGTGAGCTGGGTGGTCTCGTCCGGAGGGGTGACGGTGATGCCGGCCAGGACCTTGCACTTCGGGTCGGCCTTGTTGCAGGACGCCCATTTGAGGCCGGAGAAGGCCGTGGCGCCCGGCTTGAGGTCGGCCTCGACCGGCGCCCCGGGGTGGGCGACGCGCGAACTGCCGGTCACGATCGGGCTGTTGTCCGCGCCGAGGCCGCCGTAGCCGAGGTAGCCGTTCACCGTGCAGGTGCGGGAGCCCTTGTTGGTGAGCAGCACCATCGCGGACCCGGGGAAGTCCGGCTGCAGTTGGACGTCGGCCTTGAGGTCGGCGGTGTGGCAGCGGGTGGAGGCCTTGCCGGGGGACGCGGGAGCGGGGGCGCTCTTGGACGGCGCCGGGGTGGTGGCACCTCCCGTCGCCGCGGCCGTTGCCGCCGCTGTCGGCGCCGCGGCCGTCGACGCCGCGTCGTCGTTGCACGCCGCCGCCCCGAGCCCCAGCGCCAGCACCGTCGCCGCGACCGCCACTCCCTTGCCAACCCGCATGGTCCACCCCTACGTTCCGCGGACGCCACCCGGTCGTGCGCCCGATCAGCCCAGAGGACGCCCCGATCCGGAGAACCGGTTCGTATATATGTGTCCCGGAGGCGTAACAGAGAGACCCGGGACGGCAACGGCTCCCGCAGATCGGTGGCCACCGGCAGTGACGGGCGGGGCGCGCGGGGCCGGTGGGCCGGGTGGGGTTCGCCTTGACAGCGTTCGGGGCCCGGCGTAGCAAAAGAGCATGCGCCAGGGTGAGCCCGGCGGTCCGAACGGGCCGCACCGTCCCCGCGAGCCCGATGCCGCCGCCGGGGCGGCGCACGAACGGGACGCCCTGCTGGCGGACGCCGTCCGGGCGGTGCTCGGCGGGACGGGGGCGTACGGGGCGATGGTGCACCTGTGCTCGCGGGACCGGCGGTCGCTGGTGCTGTGCACGATCGCCGGGGTGCCGCTGTCGATCATGAGCCCGTTCCGGCGGGTCGCGGCGGCCGGGCCGCTGCCGGTGGCGGTCAGCTTCCGCACCGGGCGGACGATCACCCTCGCCGACAGCGAGGACACCATGCGGCGCTTCCCGCAGCTCGCGGTCGGCATGCCGTACGACTTCGCCTCCGCGTGCGTGCCGGTGACGGCGGGCGAGGACCGGTTCGGCGTGCTCAGCGTGCTGTGGGCGGCCTCCGACGACGGGGTGCCGCCGGGCGCGCCGCACCGGCTGCGGTCGGTCGCCGAGCGCCTGGCGGCCGGGCTCGCCGGGCTGGAGGCGGCCGGGCGGGCCGTCGAGCCGAACGGGGACAGCCCGGTGGTGGAGCTGCCCGCGCCGTCCGTGCCGACCACCCGGGTGGGCCTGTTCGACTGGAACACCGTCACCGGCGCGCTCGCCGCCGACGAGCAGTTCCGGGAGATCTTCGGCTTCGCGCCCGGCGAGTTCGACGGCCGCGTCACCTCGCTCACCGCCCGGATCGCCCCCGGCGACCTGCCCGAGTTCCGGGCCGCCGCCAAGCTCGCCCTCGAACACGGCGAGGTGCTGGCCGCCCGGGTGCGCGTGCTCGGCCGCGACGGCCGCCCGTACCCCGTGGAGCTCTGGGCGCGCGTGCCGAAGGCCATCGACGAGTACGGCACCCACCTCGTCGGCGCCGTCCTGGACACCCGCACCCTCACCGCCGCCGCGGCGGCCGTCGAGCGGCTGCGCGAGGGCGTCTTCTCGCTCGACCCCGACGGCCGCATCACCTACGCCAACCGCGGCGTCGAACCACTGCTCGGCGCGGTGCGCGAGGAACTGATCGGTCGCCTCCCCTGGGAGGCCATGCCCTGGCTCGCCGACCCCTTCTACGAGAACCGCTACCGGGCCGCGATGCTCTCCCAGCAGCCCACCGCATTCCTCGCCACCCGCCCGCCGGGCGGCTGGCTGGCCTTCTCCCTCTACCCGGACGCGCACGGCGTCACCGGCCGGGTCGTCGCCGCCGAGGCCCCGCCCGGCACGGCCGGCGCGCCCCCGGCACCACCGCGCGGCGTCCGCCCCGGCCTCGGCGACACCTACCACCTGCTCCAGCTCGCCAGCGCCCTCACCGAGGCGGCCAGCGTCGCCGACGTCTGCCGGGCCGTCTCCGAGCAGATCCTCCCGGCCTTCGGCGGCCAGGAGCTCGCCATCTACGCCGTCCGCGACAAGCGCCTCCACCTCGTCTCCCAGGCCGGCTACCCCGACGGGTTCCTCGACCGCTTCGAGGGCACCCCCATCAGCGCCCGCGTCCCCGGCGCCGAGACGCTCAGCACCGGCACCCCGATCTTCTTCGAGGACGTCCACGAGCTCTCCGCCGCCTACCCCGGCATCGCCCTCGACGAGATGGGCGCCTGGGCCTTCCTGCCGCTCATCGCCTCCGGCCACCCCGTCGGCAGCTGCATCCTCGGCTTCGACCGGCCCCGCCCCTTCACCACCGAGGAACGCGGCCTGCTCACCGCCCTCGGCGGCTTCATCGCCCAGGCCCTGGAACGCGCCCGCCTCTACGACGCCGAGTTCGCCCTCGCCCGCGGCCTCCAGCAGGCCCTGCTGCCGCACCGGCTGCCCGACGTCCCCGGCGTGCGCACCGCCGCCCGCTACCTGCCCGGCACCCAGGGCATGGAGATCGGCGGCGACTGGTACGACGCGATCGTCACCGGCGGCGACCTCACCCTCGTCATCGGCGACGTCGAGGGCCACAGCGTCGCCGCCGCCGCCACCATGGGCCAGCTGCGCAGCGCCGTCCGCGCCTTCGCCAGCGGCGGCGAACCGCCCGACCGCGTCCTCGCCCGCACCAACCGGCTGCTCCTCGACCTCGACCCCGGGCTGCTCGCCAGCTGCTGCCTGGTGCGGCTCACCCCGGCCGACGGCACCGTCCGGATCGCCCGCGCCGGGCACCTGCCGCCGCTGCTGCGCCGGCCCGGCGGGTCGGCGGAGGTGCTGGACCTGGCGGGCGGGCCGCTGCTGGGGGTGGAGGACGTCGCGGAGTACCCGGTCAGCGAGCTGCGCCTGGCGGCCGGGTCGGTGGTCGCCCTGTACACGGACGGGCTGGTGGAGGATCCGGCGGTGCCGATCGACCAGGGGCTTGAGCGGCTGCGGACCGTGCTCGGACGCCCCGGAGGGGAGGGGCTGGAGGGGCTCGCGGACCGGGTGCTGCGGGAGGTCGGCTCCACGCACCGGGTGGACGACGTCGCGCTGCTGCTCACCGAGTTCCGCGGGGTCGCCGAACGGTGAGGCGCGGGCGGCGACTTTCGTCGGGAGGCGGCGCTACGAAGGGTGACGGCGGCGGGCCCCTCGGTCCGGTTAGCCTCGGACGGGTGAACGCGATTGCACGGGCCTGCACGAAGGCGGTACGGACGGCGCTGCCCGGTCCCTGGGGTCCCTGGGCGGTGGTGCGCGAGGTGCTGTCCGTCCTGCTGCTGGGCGGGTTCGCCGTCCTGCTGGAGGTCGTCGGCAGCACCGGCTTCGCGGTGCCGGTCGGGATCGGGACCGTCCTGCTGTTCCTGCTGCGGCGGGCCTTCCCCGCGAGCGTCCTGCTGGTGACGGCGGCCGTGGCCGGCTGGGCCCCCGGACCGCTCCCGCTGCTCGTCGTGGCGGGCTGGGCGGCCGGCGCGCGGGTGCGCCGGGTCGGCGTGCTGGTCGCGACCTTCGTCGCGAGCTGGGTGCTGTTCACCGTGACCGGCGTGCTGAAGGACGCCGGCTCGATGTCGCCGAAGGCGATCATCGCGATCTCGCTGGGCGGCTTCCTGATCACGGCGGTGCTGCCCGCCCTGTGGGGGCGCTACCGGGCGCAGCGCCGCGCGCTCCTGGACGCGCTGCGGGAGCGCAACGACCAGCTGGTGCGCGAGCGCGTCATGGTGGTGCACCAGGCGCGGCTGCGCGAGCGGCACCGGATCGCCCAGGACATGCACGACAGCCTCGGCCACCAGCTCGCGCTGATCTCGGTGCACTCCGGCGCGCTGGAGGTGGACCGCACGCTCACCGACCGGCAGCGCGAGGCGGTCGGCGTGCTGCGGCAGGCGGCGGTGGCCGCGATGCGGGAGCTGCGCGAGGTGGTGGGCGTGCTGCACGACGAGTCGACGGCGGTGCCGCCGGCGCCGACGTCGGCGGGTGCGTCCGGCGGCCGGGGCGGGGTGGACGGGATCGAGGGTCTCGTCGAGTCCTCGCGCGCCGCCGGGGCGGAGGTGTCCTTCCGCAAGGAGGGGGAGCGGCGTGCGCTGCCCGCCGCCGTCGACCACGCGGCGTACCGGATCGTGCAGGAGGCGCTCACCAACGCCCACAAACACGCCCCCCGTGCGCCGATAGCGGTCGCGCGCCGGTACGATCCCGACGCGCACGTGGT
>NZ_JBHWGD010000065.1:33496-49672 GCF_042733235.1 Kitasatospora sp. NPDC059722 | reverse complement strand
CGGCGTGCGTCCCTCCCCGCCGCGGGCGCCCCCCCCCTGCCCCCGGCAGCAATACCCATCCGGGGGGGGGGGGGGCCCCGCCCCCCCCCCCCCCCCCCCCCGCCTCAGCGCCCGGTCGCGCCGTCCAGCTGCTCGCGGATGATGTCCGCGTGCCCGGCGTGCCGGCCGGTCTCCTCGATCATGTGGACGAGCACCCAGCGCAGCGACGGCGCCTCGCCGTCCGGCCGCAGGGAGCGCGCGCCCGGCCGGTCGAGGTCGGCGCCGACCTGTGCGGCGACGGCGTTCGACCGGGCGATCGCGGCCCGGTAGGCGGCGATCTCGTCGGCCACCGTCACGTCGCCGAGCGGGACTTCGTCCGTTTCCAGCGGCTGCTCGCCGACGCCCCGGTAGGCCCACTCGAACCAGTTGTGCTCGACCACCGCGAGGTGGCGGACCAGCCAGAGCAGGCTCGTCCCGGAGGCGACCCCGGGGCGGCGGGCGTCGTCGTCCGGCAGCCCGGCGAGCTTGGCGATCACCGCCTCGCGCAGGTAGTCGAGGAAGGTGAGCAGCGTGGTCGGCTCGTCGGCGTTGACGCCGGGCGGGCGGACGTCGGGGCGCGGGGAGGGCGCGGTGTTCTCGGTCACCGCGCCACCCTAGTCAGACCCGAAACACCGTCACCAGCCCTGCGCCGTCCCCGCTCCCGTCACCGTCACTGCTGCCGTCACCAGCCCTGCGCCGCGACCCACTCCGCGAGGTGCCGGGCGCAG
Source organism: Kitasatospora sp. NPDC059722 (assembly GCF_042733235.1). Taxonomy (NCBI): domain Bacteria; kingdom Bacillati; phylum Actinomycetota; class Actinomycetes; order Kitasatosporales; family Streptomycetaceae; genus Kitasatospora; species Kitasatospora sp. NPDC059722. Next base: position 48,926 of record NZ_JBHWGD010000065.1, on the reverse strand, counting down.
TCGTCGACCGACTCCTGCCACGAGCGGACGGCCCCCTCGCCGGCCTCGTCGCTCACGTGCTTGACCAGGCGCACCGGCAGGCCGGCCCGGTGGGCGACGGTGGCGACCGCGTAGCCCTCCATGTCGACGAGGTCGGCGTGCTCGGCGAGGCGGTCGCGGGCGGCCGGGTCGGAGACGAAGAGGTCGCCGGTGGCGAGGACCGGGCCCTCGCCCTTGCCGACCACGAGCGGCGCACCGTAGCTGCGGCCGGTGAGGGCCAGCAGGGCGGGCGAGTCGAGGTCGTGCTGGATCACCTGGGTGACGTGGTGGGTGCCCTCCCAGCCGGGGCGCAGCGCGCCGGCCGTGCCGAGGTTGATCACCTCGGAGGGCTTCTCGCCCCGGGCGAGGACGGTGGCGAGCGCCGCGGCGGCGTTGACCTTCCCTATCCCGGTGAGCAGCACGGGCAGCCGGTCGTCCAGGTGGGCGGCCTCCTCGCGGACGGCGACGACGAGCAGCGGGCGGTCGGGGGCGATCGTTCCAAGCAGGCGCATGGCCCCATCGTACGGAGCAGGGGCGCGGGAGCCCCGGCGGCGACGGCCGGACGACGTACGGGCCGGGGCTCCCGGACCGGGCGTCCGGGAACCGCGCGGGCCCCGATCCGCGTCGCAGCGGTCGCCGCCCGCCTCCGCCCGAGGGGTCCGTACGGGAATACGTATGAAGAATTCGCGGAGGCGGCGGGCCCCAATCGTGCACGGCGAAGCTCAAGATCGGCGCAACTCGGGTGTGGCCGGGGGGAGTCACGGCCATACTGCTGGCATCGGCCGGGCACCGGAGGACGGGCCGGGCCCCAGGGGAGGATGAGGCGGGTGGCGACACCAAGAGGTAGCGGCGCGGCGGGCGCCGTGGTTCCGGCACGGCCGAACCGTCCGCCGGCGGCACCGGGCCGGGCGGGCGCCCCGGCGCCGCGGCCCGGCGGAGTGCCGGCGGAGCGGCGGCCGTCGGCGCTGTCGCCGTCCGGCGTGAAGGCCCGGCTGGCGCGCGCCGCGCGGACCGCGCCGGGCCGGCTGCGGCTGGCCGGGGCGGTGCTGGCGGTGCTGACCGTGGCGTTCGGGGGGCTGAGCGCGTGGCAGCTGGAGAGCCGGGCGCAGGCGGCCGAGCGGGTGGTGTCGTACAGCCAGCCGCTGAGCCAGGCGGCGGCGGACATCCACCGTTCGCTCGCGGACGCGGACACCACCGCGGCCACCGGCTTCCTGCTCGCGGGCACCGAGCCGAAGGCCGTCCGGGACCGCTACGAGCAGGACCTCTCGACGGCCGCCCGGCTGATCGCCGAGGCCGCCGCCCGGACGACGTCCTCCTCCCCCGCGCAGGGCTCGCTGGCCCGACTGAACCAGCAACTGCCCGTCTACGCGGGCCTGGTGGAGAGCGCGCGGGCGGACAACCGGCAGGGCTTCCCGCTCGGCGGCGCCTACCTGCGCTACGCCTCGGACCAGATGCGCAACGTGCTGCTGCCGGCCGCCGCCGAGCTGACGGCGTTCGAGAACAAGGAGCTCTCGAACGACTACGAGGAGGCGAAGTCCGCCCCCTGGGCCGGGTACGCGCTCGGGGTGCTCACCCTCGGCGCCCTGGTCTGGGTGCAGGTGGTGCTGTTCCGCCGCACCAACCGGGTGTTCAACGTCGGCCTGCTGGGCGCCACCGCCGCCGTCCTCTCCGGCGCGCTCTGGCTCGCCGTCACCGGCGCCACCACGAGCTCCTCCCTGGACGACAGCGACCGCCTCGGCGCCACCCCGCTGCGCGCCCTCAACACCGCGCGGGTGGACGTGCTGACGGCCCGCCTGGCGGAGAACCTGCACTACGTCGCCCGCGGTTCGACCACCAAGTACGCGGAGCTGTGGTCCGCGACGACGACGCACCTGGCGCAGGCCGTGCCCGCGGGCACCCCGGAGGAGTCCCGGCCCGGCTCGCTGCCGGAGGCGTTCCGGCTGGCGCCGGCGTCCGCCCGGGACACCGTCGGCGAGGCGGCCCAGCAGTTCGACTCGTGGTCCTCCCGGCACGACACGGCGAAGAAGCTGGAGACCGACGACGCGGACTACCAGGGCGCCCTGGACGCGACGGTGACGGCCGACCCGGCGAAGGCGCCGGGGACCGCCGACGCCGCGTTCAACGCGACCGACCTACAGCTCGCGAAGGCCGCCGACACCGAGCAGCAGGAGTTCCACAAGGCCGCCGACGGCACCGACGGCGACCTGCGCACCACCGCCGCCGCGGCCGCCGTCCTCGGCCTGCTGGCCGCGGTGGCGGCGCTGCGCGGCCTCGGCCGCCGACTGGCCGAGTACCGGTAGAGGGGGGACGGACACATGCGCAAGGGGACCGTACGGACCCGCACGGTGACGGCGCTGGCGCTGCTGGCGTCCTGCGCGGCCGTGCTCGGCGGGGGCGGCCCGTCCGGCGCCGCACCGCTGGCGGCGGAGGCGGCACCGCTGTCGCCGCCGGCACCACAGGCCGCGCAGGCCGGGCCCTGCGACATCTACGGCAGCGTCCCGCCGAGCACCGAGGACGGCCCGGCGGTGAAGGCCGTCAAGGCCAAGCGCAGCCTGGTGATCGGCGTGGACCAGAACAGCTTCCGCTGGGGCGCCCGCAACCCGAACACCGGCCAGATCGAGGGCTTCGACATCGACCTCGCCCGCGCGATCGGTGCGGCGATCATGGGCGACCCGAACAGGGTCGTCCTCAAGCCGGTGGCGACGGCCGACCGGGTCGACGCCATCCAGAAGGGCCGGGTCGACCTGATCGTCCGCACCATGACGATCAACTGCCAGCGGATGGAGCAGGTGGCCTTCTCCAAGCCGTACTTCAACATCACCCAGCGGGTGCTGGTGCCCCGGTCGTCCCCGGCGAAGAACCTCGACGACGCGATCACCGGCAAGACCGTGTGCGCCGCCAACGGCTCCACGGCCGCGACGGTGCTGAAGGACGTCAAGAAGACCGCCAAGCAGGTCGTCCCGGTGGAGAACCAGCTGGACTGCCTGGTCCTCATGCAGCTCGGCAAGGTCGACGCCACGATGACCGACGACGGCCTCGCGGCCGGCCAGGCCGCCCAGGACCAGACCGTGCGGATCGTGGACGGCGAGGCGCAGCCCGAGGTCATCGGCGTCGCGATGCTCAAGAGCAGCCCCGATCTCACCGCGCGGGTCAACCAGGTGCTGGCCGACTACTACGCGAGCGGCGCCTGGCGCAGCTCGTACGAGCGGTGGCTCAAGCCGTACATGCTCAACGACGCCGACCACTACTGGCCCGGCGCGACGGCCCACTAGGAACGGCCGCCGACGGCCCTCCGGCGGCCCTCCGGAGGGCCGCCGGGCGGCCACGGCCCGCACGCGGGCCGTTGACGCCGTCTTGACGCCCCGCGCCCGCTCCGCCCGAAGGAGCACCGGCTAGGGTTCGGGACGATCACCACGGGGAGACCCGTCGTGCACGGGGAGATCCGCAGCCCGTCAGGGCCGGGTCGGTGAAGGAAGGATGGACGGCGGTGGCATCTGCTGGCCCGGTACTGAACCGGGAGGAGGTGGACCGCGCGCTCGCGCGCCTCGGCGCAGAGCGCGACGCGGTCGAGTCGGCGCTGCTGGCCCTGCAGGACCACCCGGGCCTGCGGCTGCTGGACGGCGCCGAGCTGTCCGGGCGGACGCAGGAGCGCTGGGCCGTCGCCGGGAAGGGCCTGCCGCTGCTGTGGGCGCTGTTCGACCGGTACTCCGAGGCGCTCGCCTCCGCGCGCGCCGTGCGGGCCCGCAAGGCCAAGCCGGGCTCGGCCGAACTCGCCGAGCTGAGCGAGCTGTTGACCGGGGACGCGGTGACCGTCCCGGGCGGCGCGCTGCCGGACGGGCCGCAGCTGCTCGGCGCACCCGCCAAGCTGGTCGAGCGGGTCAGCCTGGACGCGCTGATGGCCAGGATGAACTCCTGGTACGCCACCGTCCTGGAGGTGGTCAGCGCCGCCGACGCGGTGTGGTCCGCGCTGCCGGCCAGGATCGACCTGCTGCTCGCCGAACTGCACCGGGTGCGCACGCTCGCCGCCTCGCTCGGCGTCCACGCCGCCACCCACCCGCTGGGCGACGACCTGGCCGGACTGGAAGCCGACCTGACGGCCCTGCGCACCGAGGTGCGCGGCGACCCGCTCGCGCTGTGGCGCCCGGCCCGGGTGCCCGCCCAGCGCGGCACCGTGCCGGAGGGCGGCGCGTTCGCCTCCCCGTCCGGGGTGGTGGACACCGAGCGCTTCGACCGGGCCGGGCGGGCGCTGGACGGCGTGCGGCTGGAGCTGGAGAACCTGCTGCGGCTGCGCGACGACGCCGAGGAGCGCCTCCAGGGCGTCGGCGACCTGCTCCAGCGGGCCGACGCGACGCTCGGCGAGGCCCGCCGGGCGCGCGGCGAGGTGCTGGCGAAGATAGCCGCCAGCGACGTCCCCGCGGTACCGGGCCCGGCCTCGGCGCTGCGCGAACGGATCGTCGTGGCACTGGAGTTGCGGCAGGCCGGGCAGTGGGGCCGGCTGGCGCCGCTGCTGGACGCGCTGGAGGACGCGGCCGCCAAGGAGCTGGCCCGCGCCCGCCAGTCGCTGACCGAGGTCACCCAGCCGCTCGCCGTGCGGGCGGAACTGCGCGGCCGGCTGGACGCCTACAAGGCGATGGCCGCCCGGCTGCGGGTGTCCGAGGACCCGGAAGTGATCGAGCGGTACGAGAAGGCGCGCTGGCTGCTGTGGAGCGCGCCCTGCGACCTGCGGGCGGCGGCCGCCGCGGTGGCCCGCTTCCAGCAGTCGCTGCGGCCGGCGCACGCCGAGTCCGCACACGAGGAGGCCGGCCAGACGCCGGTCGACGGACAGGTACAGGGGGGCTGAGGTTGATGGGCGAGGCGTGCACACGGCCGGATTGCACCGGCAACGGGACGATCGACGCCGACGGCTACTGCGACGAGTGCGGGCTGGCCCCGGTGGCCGGCACCACCTCCGCGAAGGCCGCCGCGCCCCCGAAGGCGGCGGCGGGCCCCGGCGCCCCCTGCCCGCGCGACTGCTCCGGCACGATCGACGCGGACGGCTACTGCGACGAGTGCGGCCTCACCGCGCCCGGCGGCGAGACCGGCACCACCCAGCCGTACGTGCCCTCGGCCCGGGTCGCCCCGGACACCGGCAACTCCGTCCGCTCGGCCCGCACCGGCTCCGCCCGCTCGATGTCCGGCCGCTCCCGCTCGCACCGCTCGACCCGCACCGGCAGCAGCCGCTCCGTCTCGGTGCGCAGCACCCGCGGCAGCGTCAGCGCGGGCACCCGCAGCCGGCTCGGCGCCGGCCTGGTGACCGTCCCGACCGTGGAGACGGCCGACCCGTCCCTCGCGGTGCTGGAGAACCCCGAGGTGCCCGAGCGCAAGCGCTTCTGCGCCAAGTGCGAGGCCCCGGTGGGCCGGGAGAAGGACGGCCGCCCGGGCCGCCCGGACGGCTTCTGCACCAAGTGCGGCACGCCGTACTCGTTCACGCCCAAGCTGCGCCGCGGGGACCTCGTCGGCGGCCAGTACGAGGTCGTGGGCTGCCTGGCGCACGGCGGCCTCGGCTGGATCTACCTCGCGGTGGACCGCCGGGTCAACGACAAGTGGGTCGTCCTCAAGGGCCTGCTGAACACCGGCGACGAGGACGCGCTGGCCGCGGCCGTCGCCGAGCGGCGCTTCCTCGCCGAGGTGGACCACCCGAACATCGTCCGGATCATCAACTTCGCCGAGCACCTGGACATCGGCTCCGGCTCCACCGACGGCTACATCGTCATGGAGTACGTCGGCGGCAAGTCGCTCAAGGACATCGCCAACGACCGCCGCACCGCGGACGGCCGGCGCGAGCCGCTGCCCGTCGAGGTGGGGATCGCGTACGCGCTGGAGGCGCTGCCGGCGCTCGGGTACCTGCACGCCCGGGGCCTGATCTACTGCGACTTCAAGATCGACAACGTGATCCAGAGCGGCGACGCGCTCAAGATCATCGACATGGGCGCGGTCTGCCGCCTCGACCACGACGGCCCGATCTACGGCACCGTCGGCTACCAGGCCCCCGAGATCGCGAGCCTCGGCCCCTCCCCCGCCTCCGACCTCTACACCGTCGCCCGCACCCTCGCGGTGCTCACCTTCGACTTCCAGGGCTACAGCACCACCTACCGCGACACGCTGCCCGGCCCCGAGGACGTCGAGGTCTTCGCGACGTACGAGTCGTACTACCGCTTCCTGGTCCGCGCCACCGACCCCGACCCGGCCCGCCGCTTCGCCTCCGCGGAGGAGATGGCCGACCAGCTCACCGGCGTGCTGCGGGAGGTCCTGGCCCTCCAGGACGGCCGGGCCCGGCCCGCGCTCTCCACCCTGTTCGGGCCCGAACTGCGCGTCGTCGACACCGAGCTGGTGCTGCCCACCGAGCAGACCGGACAGCTCAGGGTGGCCGAGCTCGACCCGGCGGCCGCCGCCCTCGCGCTGCCCGTCCCCCGGGTCGACCCCGGCGACCCCAACGCGGGCTTCCTCGCGACCCTGCTCGCCACCGACCCCCAGGAGGCGCTCGCCGCACTGGCCGGCGCCCCCGCCGACTCCGCCGAACGCCGCCTGCGCGAACTGCGCGCCCTGCTCGAACTCGGCCGCCACAGCGAGGCCCTGGCCGCGCTCGCGACCCTGGAGCAGGACCACTCCGACGACTGGCGGGTCGTCTGGTACCGCGGCCTCACCGCCCTCGTCGGCGCCACCGCCGGAGCCGACGCGAGCGCGGGCGCGCCGGACGAGGCCTCCCTGCGGGCCGCCGCCGAGGCCTTCGACGCGGTCTACGACGCCTTCCCCGGCGAGAGCGCCCCCAAGCTGGCCCTCGCCATCTGCGCCGAACTGCTCGGCGACGGCGGCGACGCGGCCGAGTTCTACCGGCTCGTCTGGACCACCGACCAGTCCTACCTCAGCGCCGCCTTCGGCCTCGCCCGGGTCCGCCTCGACGACGGGATGCGGCCGGACGCCGTCCGCGTCCTGGAGTCCGTCCCGGCCACCTCCAGCCAGTACACCGCCGCCCGCATCGCCGCCGTCCGCGCCCGGCTGCGCGAGCGCGCCGCGACCGAGCCGATCGGCGCCGACCTCGCGGCCGGCTCCGACCAGCTGACGGCCCTGCGGCTGGACGACCGGCGGCGCGAGGAACTGTCCGTCGAGGTGCTCCAGGCCGCCCTCGGCTGGGTCACCGCCGGCTCCGCCGGGGCCGGCCAGGGCGGACGGCCGACGGTGCTGGGACGACCCGCCGACGAGCGGGAACTGCGCTTCGCCCTGGAACAGTCCTACCGGGTACTCGCCCGGTTGGCAGACCGGGCCGAGACCAGGATCGAGATGGTGGAACGGGCCAACCGCGCCCGCCCCAGGACGTGGGTGTAACCGATGCCGCAGCAGACCGTGTGCCCGAGCTGTTCCGAACCGCTGGCCCCGGAGGACGCCTTCTGCGGCGCCTGCGGGACCGGCCGGGACAGCCGGCCCGCCCCGGGCGCGATGCCCGCGGGCTGGGCCTCCCCCCGCGCCGAGTCCGTCCCCGCGCAGCAGCACGGGCCGGTCTGCGTCCACTGCGGCCTGCCGCAGGTCGGCGCCGACGGCTACTGCGAGGCCTGCGGCGGCGCCCAGCCGCGCCCGCGCGACCACATGGAGAAGGCCCTCGCGGGCGTCGCCGGGGTCAGCGACCGCGGCGTGCGCCACCACCGCAACGAGGACTCCTTCACCGTCGCCGCGACCTCGCTGCCCGGCGGCGAGCCCGTCGTCGTCGCCGTCGTGTGCGACGGCGTCTCCTCCTCGGACCGCCCGGACCAGGCCTCCGAGACCGCCGTCGACGCCGCCTCCGAGTCGCTGCTCAGCGCCCTGGAGGCCGGCACCGACCCGGACGCCGCGATGCGCCGGGCCATCGCCGACGCCGCCAAGGCCGTCGCCGACCTCGCCGGGGCCGGCGCCGGGCCCGCCCGGCCCGACCTCAACGCGCCCGCCTGCACCTACGTCAGCGCCATCGCGGCCGGCGGCCGGGTCACCATCGGCTGGGTCGGCGACACCCGCGCCTACTGGATCCCGGACGACCGGGCCGCCGCCGAGCCCTTCCGGCTCACCCAGGACGACTCCTGGGCGGCCCGGATGGTCGAGGCCGGCCTCATGGGCGAGGCCGAGGCCTACGCCGACCCGCGCGCCCACGCGATCACCGGCTGGCTCGGCGCCGACGCCGAGGAGGTCGTCCCGCACACGCTGGACTTCACCCCGCACGTCCCCGGGGTGCTGCTGGTCTGCACCGACGGCCTGTGGAACTACGCCGAGGCCGCCACCGACCTCGCCTACTACGTCCGGCCGGACGCCCGGACCGAACCGCTCGCGGCGGCCCAGGCCCTGGTCAGGTTCGCGGTCGCGGCCGGCGGCCACGACAACATCACCGTCGCCGTCCTGCCGATCGACCCGCCCGCCCGGCCCGACCCCGAGGAGGTCGAGCAGACCCCGACCGCCCTCGACCTGCCGGTGATCACCCCGGCCGGGGCGCGGCCGGACCCGGAGGACGACCCGGACTACGAACCGACGCTGCCGGACCTCCCGGTGATCGGCTCCCCGGCCGCCCCGCTGCCGCCGCAGGTCCCGCCGGCACCGTCCGCCCCGCCGGCACCGCCCGCGCCGCCGGCCGGCCCGCCGGGCGCCCCCGGGGTGCCGCCCGTCCCGCCGCAGCCGCCGCACCCGCCGACCGCCTGACGTCCCGACGGTCCGTCCCGCCCGCCCCGCCCGGCCCGAGCGCCGGGCGGGTGCACCGACCGATCCCGCATCAACCCTTCATCCCGACGGGAGCCACCGGCCCATGGCAACACTGGCTAAGCCGAACCTGCCCAGGTTCGACGTGGACATCTTCCAGAACGAGTTCCTCGCCGACGGTGCCCGCGAGGTCAACGCCATCGTCACCGTCACCGCGACCGGCGGCGGCACCACCGGCGGCCGCCCGCTCGGCGTCGCCGACGCCGGGACGCAGGGGGCCGCCGGCACCGCCGCCGTGGTCATCCTGGTCGACTGCTCCGGCTCGATGGACTACCCCAAGAGCAAGATCAACGGCGCCCGCGAGGCCACCGCCGCCGCCATCGACGCCCTGCGCGACGGCACCGCCTTCGCGGTCGTCGCCGGCACCCACGAGGCCCGCGACATCTACCCCGGCGACGGCACCCTCGCCACCGCCTCCGCCACCACCCGCGAACACGCCAAGGAGTCCCTGCGCCGCCTCACCGCGGCCGGCGGCACCGCCATGGGCACCTGGCTCGCCAAGGCCGACAAGCTCTTCCTGACCCGCCGCGACATCTCCATCCGGCACGCCATCCTGCTCACCGACGGCAACAACGAGCACGAGTCGGCGCAGGACCTCGCCCGCAACATCGAGCGCGTCACCGGCCACTTCACCGCCGACTGCCGCGGCGTCGGCACCGACTGGCGGATCGACGAGCTGCGCACGATCTCCTCCGCGCTGCTCGGCACCGTCGACATCGTCGCCGAACCGGGCGGCCTCGCCGACGACTTCCGCTCGATGATGGCCGGCGCCATGGGCAAGCAGGTCGCCGACGTCGCGCTGCGGATCTGGACCCCGGCCAACGCCTCGGTCAAGTTCGTCAAGCAGGTCGCCCCGAGCGTCGAGGACCTCACCGCCCGGCGCGCCGAGGCCGGGCCGCGGGCCGGCGACTACCCGACCGGCTCCTGGGGCGACGAGAGCCGCGACTACCACGTGTGCGTCGAGGTCCCGGCCGCCTCGGTCGGCAACGAGATGCTCGCCGCCCGGGTCAGCCTCGTGCTGCCCCCGCAGGCCGCCGGCGGCACCCCCGAGGTGCTCTCCCAGGGCCTGGTCAAGGCCGTCTGGACGGACGACCTCGCCTCCTCCACCCGGATCAGCCCGCAGGTCGCCCACTACACCGGCCAGGCCGAGCTCGCCTCCTCCATCCAGGAGGGCCTGGAGGCGCACCGCGCCGGGGACGTCGACACCGCGACCGCCAAGCTCGGCGCCGCCGTCCGGATCGCCCACGCGACCGGCAACGAGGGCACCTACAAGCTGCTCCAGAAGGTGGTGGACGTCGTCGACGCCAAGGAGGGTACGGTTCGGTTCCGTAAGAACGTGAGCGAGGCCGACTCGATGACCCTCGAGACTCGGTCGACGAAGACCGTACGTGTGAAGAAGTGACCGCTACCGCTGAAGACGTGACCGGGCCGCCGCCCGGCGCGACCGCCGCCCCAAGCCGGCACGAACTGAGGGGGACCTGATGCCGATCTGCCCGAGGGGCCATGAGTCGCAGGCCGAGGACTGGTGCGACTTCTGCGGCTTTCCGATGACTCCGCCGCCCCCGGCCCCGCCCGGAGCCCACCCGGGGGCGTACGGAGCCGCACCCGTGCCCGGCGCACCCGCCGGGCACCCGGGGCACGGGGGTGCACCGTACGGGGCGCCGATGCCGCCGATGCCGCCGGGCGCGGTGCCGCCGCCCCCGCCCGCCCCGGCGCCGCAGGGCCTGACCGAGGGCCTGACGGTCTGCCCGATCTGCCGCAGCCCGCAGACCGGCCGGTTCTGCGAGGAGTGCGGGTACGACTACGACCTGTCCACCCCCTCGCGCCGGCAGGCCCCGGCCGGGCACGCCCCGGTGCCCCCGCCCGCGCAGGCGCCCGCGCCGCTGAACATCCCGGCGGCGTACGGCGGCCCGGCACCGGCCCCGGTGCAGCCGCCCGTCCACCAGCACGCCCCGGCCCAGCCCATGCCGGCCCAGCCGATGCCGGCCCAGCCGATGCCGTCGCAGCCGCAGCCGCCCGTGCAGCCGCACACCTACAGCTACCCTCCGCCCGAGAACGGCTACCCCGAGGCCGCCTTCCCGGAGGCCCCGGTGCGCGAGGACTCCGGCCCGGTCTACGCCGACCCGGGCAACCGCGACTTCGGCACGTCGTTCAACCTGGCCCCGCCGATGCCGGCGCAGCCGGATCCGCAGCAGCACGCCGCCGTCCCGCCGCAGCCGGTGCGGACCAACTGGATCGCCGTCGTCGCGGCCGACCGCGAGTACTTCACCGAGATGATGGCCCGCAGCGGCCCCGAGGCGGCCGGCCTGTTCTTCCCGCCGTACTGCCCCGAGCGGCGCGTCCCGCTGACCGGCCGCGGCCAGCTGCGGATCGGCCGGCGCAGCCAGCACCGCGGCACCGTCCCGGAGATCGACCTGTCGGTGCCGCCGGAGGACCCGGGCGCCTCGCACCAGCACGCGCTGCTCGCCGAGCAGGCGGACGGCAGCTGGGTGCTGGTCGACCAGGACTCGACCAACGGCACGACGGTGAACGGCGGCTCCGAGCCGATCGCGCCGCACGTCGCCGTGCCGCTGAACGACGGTGACCGGATCCACATCGGCGCCTGGACGACCATCACCGTGCACCGCGCCTGACCAACGGTCAACAGGGCCGGGCGGATGACAACATTCGCCCGGCCCTGCGTTTTCCCGGTTCCTCAAACAATGCACAAATCTCTGGTCGCCGATGTGCATATTTTCAGACGAAAGCCCTACGCTCTGGGCTCATGACTGCAGCTATATCCGCTGACGGCATCCGTCAGCGGTACGGGGACGTGCAGGCTGTCGACGGGGTGTCACTCACGGTCGAAGCCGGCGAATTCTACGGAATCCTGGGGCCCAACGGCGCCGGGAAGACCACCACGCTGGAGATCCTGGAAGGGATCCGCAAGCCCGACGAGGGCCGGATCGAGCTGCTGGGGATGGCCCCCTGGCCGCGCAACCCGCAGCTGCTGCCGCGCATCGGCGTGCAGTTCCAGGCCTCCGCCTTCTTCCGCAAGCTCACCGCCCGGGAGACCATCCGCACCTTCGCGTCGTTCTACGGGGTCGGCCCCAAGCGGGCCGACGCGATGCTGGAGCGGGTCGGCCTCGCCGACAAGGCCGGGGTGATGACCGAGCAGATGTCCGGCGGCCAGGCCCAGCGCCTGTCCATCGCCTGCGCGCTCGCCCACGACCCGGAGCTCGTCTTCCTCGACGAGCCCACCACCGGCCTCGACCCGCAGGCCCGGCGCAACCTCTGGGACCTCCTGCGGGACATCAACCGCGAGGGCCGCACCGTCGTCCTGACCACCCACTACCTGGACGAGGCCGAGATCCTCTGCGACCGGGTCTCGATCATGGACCACGGCAAGATCCTGCACACCGGCGCCCCCGCGGCACTGATCCGCGAGATCGACGACACCGTCCGGATCAGCGTCGAGTCCGGCCAGCTCGCCCTCGACCGGGCGCGCGACCTGCTCGCCGCGGCCGGCGCCGACATCGCCTCCCTGGAGGACGACGGCACCACGCTGTCCCTCTCCACCCGCCTCCCGGCCCCGATCCTGGCCGTCCTCGCCGAGCACAACGCCCTGCGCGGCCTCGAAGTGCGCGGCGCCACCCTGGAGGACGTCTTCCTCCAGCTGACCGGACGGGAGTACCGGGCATGACCGCCACCCAGTCCACCGAGCCGAAGGTGCCCGCCCAGCGCGGCGGTGCGGCCGACGCCGCCGCGGACAACGAGCGGGTCAGCGCCTTCTGGAGCCTGTCGCGCTCGATGCTGCTGTCGTTCAAGCGCGACCGCAGCGCCGTCTTCTTCGTCATGCTGTTCCCGCTGATGTTCCTGCTGCTGTTCGGCACCCTGCTCAAGGGCGCCACCAGCCCGCACGCCAAGGTCGCCCAGGTCGGCGCCGTGCAGGTGCTGGACTCGGTGCAGGGCGAGGGCCGCGCGGAGCTCGACAAGGTCCTGGAGATCACCAGGACCGACGACGAGGCGGCCGCGCTCACCAAGGTGCGCAAGGGCGACCTCGACGCGCTGATCGAGCAGGGCCCGGACGGCAGGATCGAGCTGCACTTCAGCGCGGCCGACCAGGTCCGCGCCGGCTCCGTCCAGGGCATCCTCAACGCGATCGTCCAGCAGGCCAACCAGGCCGCCTACCAGCAGGCCACCGGCAAGCCGCCGGCGTTCTCGCTGGACGCGACCCAGGTCGAGGACCAGTCGCTCAAGCCGATCCAGTTCCTCACCCCCGGCCTGCTCGGCTGGGCCGTCGCCACCGGCGCCGTGTTCGGCGCCTCGCTGACCCTGGTCGGCTGGCGCAAGCAGAAGGTGCTCCGCCGGCTGCGGCTCGCGCCGGTCAGCGCCTTCTCGGTCATCGCCTCCCGGGTCGTGGTGTCGGTGGTCACCGCCCTCGCCCAGACGGCGATCTTCCTGGTCGTCGCCACCACGCCGTACTTCGGGCTCAAGCTCAGCGGCGACTGGTGGCTGATCATCCCGCTGGTGGTCTGCGCGACCATCGCCTTCATGTCGATCGGCCTGCTGGCCGGCTCGATCGCCAAGACCGAGGAGGCGGCCAACGGCATCTCGCAGATCATCGTGCTGCCGATGTCGTTCCTCTCCGGCTCCTTCTTCAAGATGGACGACGCCCCGGGCTGGCTGAAGACCATCTCCGAGGTGCTGCCGCTGCGGCACCTGGTCGACGCCGCCGGGTCCGTGCTCAGCCGCGGCGGCGGCGTCATGGACGCGCTGCCCGCCATGGGCATCCTGCTGGGCTTCGCCGTCGTGCTGACGCTCATCTCGGCGAAGCTGTTCAAGTGGGACGACGTCTGACCGTCACTCCCCGGCAGTGCCACGGCACTGGCCCAACCCCGCGGGGTCGTACGCCTTTGGTCCCGGTGTACGGCCCCGTCGGCGTCTGCGACCATGGTCGGGTGAATGAGATCCGGCGTGGCACGCTCAGCGAGGAGAGCTTCTTCGACAAGGTCGGCGGCGAGCCGACCTTCCGGCGGTTGGTCCACCGGTTCTACCAGGGCGTCGCCGAGGACGAGTTGCTGCGCCCGATGTACCCCGAGGCGGACCTCGGCCCGGCCGAGGAGCGCCTGGTCCTCTTCCTCATGCAGTACTGGGGCGGCCCGCGCACCTACAGCGAGCACCGCGGCCACCCGCGGCTGCGCATGCGGCACGTGCCGTTCAAGGTCGACCGCGCGGCCCACGACGCCTGGCTCACGCACATGCGCGCGGGCGTCGACGAACTCGCCCTCCCCGCCGAGGACGAGCAGCAGCTGTGGGACTACCTCACCTACGCCGCCGCCTCGATGATCAACACCGAGGGCTGATCAACACCGAGGGCTGATCGGCCCCTGCGGCCCTGCCCGAGCGGACCTACCTGCGCGGACCTGCCCGAGCAGCCCTGCCCGAGCGGACCTGCCCGAGCGGACCTACCTGCGCGGACCTGCCCGAGCAGCCCTGCCCGAGCAGCCCTGCCCGAGCGGACCTACCTGAGCGGACCTACCTGAGCGGGCTGAGCCCCAGCCCCGCGCCCGGCGCGGCCGCCGTGCGGACCGCCACCGACCCGGCCGGGGCGCTCAGCCGCAGCCAGCCGCCGGCCCGGTGCACGGTCAGCGGGGCGTCCGGCTTCAGGAAGCCGATCACGTACGCCGCGTGGACCGCCCGCAGCGGCAGCTCCGGCAGCGCCGCCACCGGGCGGGACCAGATCTCGTCGGCCAGTTCGTCCAGCACCGCGCGGCTGCGGTGGTGCTCCGGGACGGCCTCGCTGCGCTCGCGGAACTCCCGCACGCCGGCCATCAGTTCCGGGTACACCCGGGCCACCGCCGGCTCCCCGACCGGACGCCAGCCGGTGCGCGGCGGCAGCAGCCCGGCCCAGGCCGGGCCGGTCACCGGCGCGGGCAGCGCGACCGCGCCCGTCCCCGCGTCGACGGCGTCCAGCAGTTGGCCCGCCGAGACGGTCCGGTCGACCGGCTCGCCGAGGCCGGTCAGCCGCGCGGTGCGGATCGCCAGCGCGCCCGAACCGCCCAGCGGCAGCCGCCCGAAGACCGCCAGCACGCCCTCGCCCCCGGCCGGGGCCACCGCCTGCAACCGCACCGCCGCCGCCTTGTCGAAGCGCAGCAGGCGCAGCAGGAAGGCGGACAGGTCGGCGGCCTCGCCGGCATCGGTCAGCGCGAGGCGGTCGGTGGTGGTCAACGCGGTTCGGCTCTCATCGGTATCGGTAGGAGGTTTCTGCGCTCAGGTTCTGCGCTCAGGTTCTGCGCTCAGGCGACGGCGACGGCCGCTTCGGCCTTCAGCTCGCCCTGCTGCGCCGGGACGGACTCGTCCACGAAGCGGGACAGGAACTGCCGCTCCACCGCGGAGATCCGGCGCGGGCGCTGCTCGGCCAGGTCGTAGGGCACGACCACGGTGGAGGCGCGGACGTACACGATGTCGCCGCCGTCCTCGGCGGTGTCCTTGATCTCGTACGCCACGGTCAGCGAGGCGACACCGATCTTGGTCACCCAGGTCTCGATGGTCACCGGCTCCGGGCGGTGCACCAACGGCCGCTTGTAGTCGATCTCGTGGCGCGCCACGACCGTGCCCCCCCCCCACGCCCCCGCCCCGCGCCCCCGGGCCGGGGGGTACATGATGTCGGTCCGGGGCG
>NZ_JBHWGD010000065.1:33091-33486 GCF_042733235.1 Kitasatospora sp. NPDC059722 | reverse complement strand
GTCGCGGCTGTACCATTCTTTTTCTCCCTCTTGCTCAGGAGGCCCCCGGCGCGCCGGCGCCCCACACACGGACTTTTCGGCGCCCCCGCGCGCCCCCCCCCCCCCGACCCGCCCGCGAACTCCCCGGCACCGGCCGCGGCGGCCTGGGTGAACATGAAGTCGATCCGGGCCTCCTCCAGGTAGCGCAGGAAGACCACGTTGTTGACGTGCCCGAAGGCGTCCATGTCGGACCAGCGCAGCGGGCAGGCGTAGATGTGGCGGGCCACAGGTGTTCTCCTCGGTGTCCGGTCGCGCGCCGCGGGTGGGGGGGGGGGGGGCGCGCCGGCGGGGCGCGGGCGCCCCGCGCCCGCGCGGCGCGCGCCCGCGGACGTCCGCGCTGAGGGCGCGCGCGCGCA
>NZ_JBHWGD010000065.1:6892-33081 GCF_042733235.1 Kitasatospora sp. NPDC059722 | reverse complement strand
CAACTTTTTATTGAGACGGCGCCCACAGAGATATAAACTGTCTTTGTCGTCGGCAGAGTCAGTTGTGTATAAGACACAGCCACTGGTGTTCTCCTCGGTGACCGGCCGCCCGCCGCGGGTCGGCGGCGGCGGGCCGCGGCCCGGCAGGCCGCCCCGGGGGGCAGTCTGCCGGGCCGTCGTGACAGCTGGGTGTCAGCCGCGGGTCAGCTTCTTGTAGGTGGCCCGGTGCGGACGGGCGGCGTCGGCGCCCAGTCGCTCGATCTTGTTCTTCTCGTACGACTCGAAGTTGCCCTCGAACCAGAACCACTTGCTCTCGCCCTCGTAGGCGAGGATGTGGGTGGCCACCCGGTCCAGGAACCAGCGGTCGTGGGAGATGACCACGGCGCAGCCGGGGAACTCCAGCAGGGCGTTCTCCAGCGAGGAGAGCGTCTCGACGTCGAGGTCGTTGGTGGGCTCGTCGAGGAGCAGCAGGTTGCCGCCCTGCTTGAGGGTGAGCGCCAGGTTCAGGCGGTTGCGCTCACCGCCGGAGAGCACGCCGGCCGGCTTCTGCTGGTCCGGGCCCTTGAAGCCGAAGGCCGACACGTAGGCGCGGGACGGCATCTCGACCTGGCCGACGTTGATCCAGTCCATACCGTCGGAGACGACCTCCCAGAGGGTCTTCTTCGGGTCGATGTTGGAGCGGGTCTGGTCGACGTAGCTGATCTTGACGGTCTCGCCGACCTTGACCGTGCCGCTGTCCGGGGTCTCCAGGTCCTGGAGCATCTTGAACAGGGTGGTCTTGCCGGCGCCGTTCGGACCGATGATGCCGACGATGCCGTTGCGCGGCAGGGTGAAGCTCAGGTCGTCGATCAGGACCTTCTCGCCGAAGGCCTTGTTGAGGTTCTCGACCTCGATGACGACGCTGCCCAGGCGCGGGCCCGGCGGGATCTGGATCTCCTCGAAGTCCAGCTTCCGCATCTTGTCCGCCTCGGCCGCCATCTCCTCGTAGCGGGCCAGACGGGCCTTGGACTTCGCCTGGCGGCCCTTGGCGTTGGAGCGGACCCACTCGAGCTCTTCCTTGAGGCGCTTGGCGCGCTTGGCGTCCTTCTGCCCCTCGACCTTGAGACGGGACTGCTTGGTCTCCAGGTAGGTGGAGTAGTTGCCCTCGTACGGGTAGGCGCGGCCGCGGTCGAGCTCCAGGATCCACTGGGCGACGTTGTCCAGGAAGTACCGGTCGTGGGTGACGGCGACGACGGTGCCCTTGTACTTCTCCAGGTGCTGCTCCAGCCAGTTCACCGACTCGGCGTCCAGGTGGTTGGTGGGCTCGTCGAGGAGCAGCAGGTCGGGCGCCTCCAGCAGCAGCTTGCAGAGCGCCACGCGGCGCTTCTCGCCACCGGAGAGCTTGGTGACCGGCCAGTCGCCGGGCGGGCAGCCCAGGGCGTCCATGGCCTGCTCCAGCTGGGCGTCCAGGTCCCAGGCCTCGGCGTGGTCCAGGTCCTCCTGGAGCTTGCCCATCTCGTCGAGCAGCGCGTCCGAGTAGTCGGTCGCCATCAGCTCGGCGATCTCGTTGAAGCGGTTGAGCTTCCCCTTGATCTCCTTGACGCCGTCCTCGACGTTCTCCAGGACCGTCTTGGACTCGTCGAGCGGCGGCTCCTGGAGGAGCATGCCGACGGTGAAACCGGGCGAGAGGAAGGCGTCGCCGTTGGAGGGCTGCTCCAGGCCGGCCATCATCTTCAGCACGGTGGACTTACCGGCACCGTTGGGGCCCACGACGCCGATCTTCGCCCCGGGGAGGAAGCTGAGCGTCACGTCGTCAAGGATGACCTTGTCTCCGTGCGCCTTGCGCACCTTGCGCATCGTGTAGATGTATTCCGCCACGTGAGATCGCTCCGGCGTCGTCGGGAGTAATTCGGCTTGCAGCCTTCCATTGTGCCGCACCGGCCGGGAGCCCCGAACCGCCCGGGTGACCCCACCGGGGTATACCGGACGGGCCGGCGGGCTCGCGCCGGGCCCACCTGCGGCGCACCCGCTCCGGCCCGACCGCTCCAGCCGGCCGGAACGCCTCGCGGAACGCCTCCCCCGATGCCTCCCGCAACGCCGACGGGCCCGGGGGCCCCCCCCCGGGGGGGGGGGGGGGGGGGGGGGGGGGGCCCCGCCGGGGGGGGGGGGGGGGGGGCCCGGGGGGGGCGGGGGCGCCGCCGGGCGGCCCCCCCCCCCCGCGCGCGCCGCCCCCCCCGCCCCCCCCCCCCCGCGGGCGGGGGCGCGCCCCCCCCCCGCCCCCGTCGCGCTACCGAGCCGTGCGGCTAGTGCGTGCTACCGGTTCAGGCGGCGCTGCCACCGTGGCGGCCACGGCGACGCAGGAAGAAGACCGCGGCACCACCGGCGATGACCAGGGCGCCGGCGACGCCGGCCAGGATCGGGGTGTTGCTGCTGGCACCGGTCTGGGCCAGACCGCCGGTGCCCGGGGCCGAGCTGGTGACGGCCGGGGCCGGGTGGGCGGCGGTGCTCACCGAGGCGGACGGGGTGCCGGCCGGGGTGGACGGCTTGCCGGTGGCGGCCGGGGTGGACGGGCCGGAGCTCGGGGTCACCGGGGTGGTGCCGGTGCCCTTGCAGTCCAGGATGCCCTTGAAGTTGTTGGTGTAGCCGTTCGGGCCGGTGACGGTGATGTCGTAGGCGGCCTTGTTGGTGACCGGGACGACCAGGCTCTCGGTCTTGCCGGGCTGGACGACCAGGTCCTTGCCCACCGGCTTCACGTTGACGGTGCCGGCCTCGTCACCGCCGTTGGCGACGGTGACCCGCACGCCGTTGCTGTCGCACTCGACCTGGGCGATGCTGTCGAGCAGCGCGCCCTTGCCCTGCTTCCAGGTGGCCTTGGCGGTGGCGCTGACGCTCAGCTTGCTGGAGCCGGCCAGGATCATGGTCTGGCTGTGCTTCTCGGGGGTGTAGCCCTCGCTGAGGAAGACACGGCCGCTCGGGACGACGGTCTCGGCCGAGGCGGTGAGGGTGGCCCCACCGTCCGGGGTGCCGGCCGGGACGTCGAGGAAGAGCTGGGTGTCCTTGGCGATTGGGCCGTTCAGGACGCCGTTGACCTGCTTGCCGTCCTTGTCGAGGACCTTGATCTTGTCGGCGGCCGAACCGGCCACCGCCAGCTTCACCTGGGCGGCGCTGGAGTTGAGCGTGAACGGGCCGAGCTTGCCGCCCGACTTCCCGGAGACGGACTCCGGGGCGAGGGTGAGCGAGGGCTTCGGCTCGGCCGCGACACCCTTGTTCTTGTCGCCGATCAGGTAGTCGCGCAGCTGCTTGGCCTTGGAGTCCTGCGGGGTGGCGTTCTTGCCGTCCGAGAACTTCCAGATCGCGGCCTGGGTGCCGGCCGCGGCGTCCTCCGGGGAGAGCTGACCGGTGACGCCGGCGTCCGTGGACAGCTTGGCGAGGTCGGTGACCTGCGGGTAGGAGTTCTCCAGGATCCAGCGGATCTTGGAGGCGTCCTGCGCCTTGTCCTTGCGGCCGAGCGAGCTCGACTTCCAGTCCGACTCCTGGTACTGCGCCCCGCTGTCGAGGTACACGGGGTTGCCGAAGTCGATGCAGTAGGTCTTGAGCTCGCCACTGTCCGTCTTGAGCGTGAACAGACCGCCGTTGACGGTGTCGCCGCCCTCGATGTCGATCCGCTCGCCGAGCATCGTGTCCTGGACGATGGCGGTCACGCCCGAGCCAGGTGCGGCCGCAGCCGCCGCACCGGCCGCGAACAGACCTCCGCCCAGCGCAATGCTGGTCGTGAGCATGACACTAGCTATGCGGGGAAGACTCCGCCCCTGCATCTGAACCATCTGGTTTCCCTCCGGGCCGGGCCGTGCCGATGGGCAGCCCGCCGACTTGCCTTGCCGCGCGCGCCCCCTGTGGCGCCGCTGCGGGGTATGAACCAGATGAATCCTATTGACCCCCAGAGGTCCGGAAACCTCCATGCGAAATCAGGACGATTCCGTATCTGTATCGTTATCAACCCTCCCAGTTTCCACACAAGCTGACGATCGGCCAGAACTCTCCGCCACTTTCTGTTATCCGGCGGAGATTGCGCGTGCGGGCGCAACAACCGCCTCGATCTACATATTTGTCGACACTTTTGATCGACCCGGCGTCAGATCAGCAGCCCCTGGACGTCACCTCCGCTTCCTTTTCCGGACACCTCGCCACCGTCACCGGACGCCCCCTCGGACGCCGCATCCGTCCCATCCGCCCCACCGTCAGGAGGCGCCGCGACCGCCGCGGAGGCCGCCGCCGAGGCCTTCCGCGCGGCCAGGGCGTCCGCGATCCACCCCGGCACCGCCTCGCCCGCGGGCGACCCGCCGGACTCGCCGCCCGCCGCGACGACCGCCGCCGGCGGGTGCCCCCGCGCACCCGCCGCCCAACGGAACGCCGAGGTACCGCGGTTGAGATCGTGTCCGACCGATCTGGCGTCGACCTCCACCCGGCCGCGCTTGCCCTCGCCCTCGGCCCACTCCCGCACCCGGAGCCGACCGCTCACCACCACCGGATCCCCCTTGGAGAGCGAGCCGATCAGGTTCACCGCCAGCGCCCGCCAGGCCGTCACCGTCACCCACTGCGTCTCGCCGTCCACCCAGCACTGGCGCTCGCGGTCGTACCGCCGCTCGGTGGACGCGAGCCGGAAGTTGGCCATCGGCACGCCGCTGCCCGTTTCGCCGTAGCTCACCTCCGTCGCGACATTGCCGATCACCGTCACCTGAGTCTCGTTCACAACGCACTCTCCGTTCTCGCCGATGCACCGTACGGAATCGACCGGTGCGTGACGAGAGTGCGCTTCACGGGAAATCCCCGCCAGGAAGTTCCGAAATCCTGTGGACAACTCGGCCTTGTGGAAAACTCTTGTCACTCGCAGGGGTGAATTTCGCCCTTCCGCTCCCCTGCGGACCCCAGACTCTTCGCGAGCATGACAACAATCGGGACCCTTCCCGGCCCTCCCCTCCGCCGGGGAACGCGGACCGCCCGCCGTCCGCCCACGTCATCCGACCGAAGGAAGCCGAATAGGGTCCCCCACCCGCGCCGCACGCGGTAGTTTCTCCGTGCCGAATCCATAACGGGTGAGGCGGCAGCCCCGTAACGACTGCACAACGTCCGGCGCGGAACACTGCCAGAACGCTGCACACACGGCGTTCACCTGCGATTATCGGACCGCTCCACCGGAGCCGACACACCAACGGCGGTGCCGTCGAACCCGGCCGAGGAACTGGACACCCTTATCCTGTCCCCGACAGGGCGAGGGCTTGCCAACCCCCACCCCCAACCCTCAGGTACGGGGACGGACCCGGGCGCCCCACGCGCCCGCCGCCCGATCCCGGCAACGGTCACGCCCACCCGGGCGCCGCCCGTCCCGCCCCCATAGCTCAGCGGATAGAGCACCCGCCTTCTAAGCGGTAGGTCGCAGGTTCGAATCCTGCTGGGGGCACCACCTGCCAATTCGCGGGCCGCCGTCGCGGCCGCCGGGAAATCACCCGCACACGCACCGCTCATAACCCGTGACAATGCGTGTCATGGGCATCGCGAGAAACTCACTCCGGCATTCGGCGCCACTGAGGACCAAACGCACGACGCCCGCCGAACGACGGAAATCCGGCGAATCCGCCCTCTCGGTGCGGATTCGGCCGTTCCGGCGCACGACCGGCCCCGGGCCCCGCCCCGGAGTTCAGCCCGCGTCCGACACCGAAGGCCCGGAAGGCACAGGAGGCCCGGAAGGCGCAGGAGACCCCGCCAGCCCCGCCAGGTGGGCGTCCAGGAGCGCGACCTGCCGCTCCGGCGGGAACTCCCCCGGCGAGAACAGCGCCTGCACCACCAGCCCCAGCACGAAGGCCTGCGCGCCCGCCGCGAGCTCCCCGGCGTCCGTCCCGGCCGGGAGCTCCCCGAGCCGCTGCGCGTCCGCCACGTGCCCCGCCAGGGCCTCGCGCGAGCGCCCGTAGCGGCCCGCGTGGGCGGCCGTCAGCTCGGCGTCGGCCAGGGCGACGTCCCAGGAGCCGACCCAGATCCGGTTGCCGGCCACGGCGGCCTCGTCCAGCGGCAGGACGTCGAGCAGCGCGGCCCGCAGCCGGGCCAGCCCGGCGGGCGGCGGCGGGGTGCCGTCGGCCGGGGCGGTGCGCCGGGGCCGGGAGAGCGAGCGCCGGTCCAGCTCCTCCAGCGCGTGGCCCAGCAGGGCCCGCTTGTTGGGGAAGTAGTGCGTCAGCAGACCGGTGGAGGCGCCCAGTTCGGCGGCCACCGCGCGCAGCGTCAGCCCTTCGAAGCCGCGGGTCGAGAGCACCCGCCAGACTCCCTCGGAGACTGCGAGGCGGCGGGCGTCATGGTCTCCACGGGCCGGTGTCATGGGGGCTATCGTACATACCAAACGTTTGTTATGAATGATGCTCCAGGCGGAACGCCCGTCCCGCGCCCTCCCCGGAAAGGCCCCACCCTTGTTTGCCGTACCGCTCGCCGAGAACGCCGAACTGCGCCCGCTGGAGCCGTGGCAGGCCCCCGAGTTCCTCGCCCACATCGACCGCGCCCGGGCCCACACCGACCCGTGGATCCCGTGGGCCGGCTACTCCACCGACCTCGACTCGGCCCGCGCCACCCTGCAGCGCTACGCCGACAAGCAGGCCGCCGACGCCGGCCGGATCTTCGGCATCTGGCGCGACGGCACGCTCGTCGGCGGCGTGATGTTCGTGAGCTTCAGCACCCAGAACGGCGTCTGCGAGATCGGTGCCTGGACCGAGCCGGCCGGCGAGGGCGGCGGGCTGATCACCGCCGCCGTCCGGCACCTGCTCGACTACGCCTTCGCCACCCGGGGCCTGCACCGCGCCGAGTGGTGGTGCTCCGCCGGGAACGCCCGCAGCCGCGCCGTCGCCGAGCGGCTCGGCATGACGCTGGACGGCACCCTGCGCGAGTGGTACCCGCACAACGGCGTCCGCCACGACAAGCAGATCTGGGGGATCCTGGCGACCGAGTGGAAGCCGCAGGCCTGACGGCCGGGCCGCGCGAGGAGCGGGACCCGGTGGATTCCCCACGTTCCACCGGGCCCCGCTCCTCGACGCACCGACCGCGCACGGGCCCCGCTCAGGCCGCCAGCACCGGCCGGTCCGCCGCGTCGGCCGCCACCTCCGCGGCCGGCGTCCGCAGCCGCAGCGCGAGCAGCAGCACCAGCCCCATCACCCCGGCCGCCGACAGGAAGACGACGTCGACCGCGTCCGTGAAGCTGCGCACCGCGTGGTCCCGGGCCGCCCCGGTCAGCGTCCGGAGCGCGCCCATCGACCGGCCGGGCTCGCCCTCCGCGAAGACCCGGGCCAGCAGCGTGCCGAAGAGCGCCGCGCCGAGCGCGTTGCCGAGGGTCTGGAAGAACCGGATGCCGGTGGTCGCCACGCCGAGCTGGTGCCGCGGGGCGGCGTCCTGGACCAGCGGGATCAGCTGGCCGATCAGCTGGCCGAACCCGGCGCCGAGCAGGGCGAGTTCGAGGCCGACCGCCCACAGGCCGGTGTCCGGGCCGCTGAGCCCCAGCAGGGCGAGGGCGAGCGCGCCGAAGGCGGCCCCGGCCACCAGGAAGGTGCGCGGCGCGTGGCCCCGGGCGGTCAGCCGGCCGACCAGCACGCCGGACGCGGTCATCCCGGCGGCCATCGGGATCAGGTAGAGGCTGGCCGAGGTCGGGGCGACCCCCCGGGCGATCTGCAGGTAGATCATCACGTACACGATCGCGCCCATCATGCCCATCCCGGCGAGGCCCTGGACGGCGAAGCCGATCCGCACGACCGGGATCCGGAACAGCGAGAGCGGCAGCACCGGTTCGGCGGCGGTGGCCTGGCGCCACAGGAAGAGGCCGAGCGCGGCGAGGGTGGCGGCGGCGGTCCCGAGGATCACCGGGGAGGTCCAGGCGTAGTCCTTGCCGCCCCACTCGGTGACCAGCAGCAGGCCGGTGGCGAAAGCGGCCGCGAGGGCGGCGCCGAGGAAGTCCAGGCCGCGGCGGCCGACCGTCCGCGGCAGCTTGAGCACCAGGGCGGTGCCGACCAGGACGAGCAGGCCGAGCGGCAGGTTCACGTAGAAGATCCAGCGCCAGCCGACGTGGTCGGTGAACAGCGCGCCCACCAGCGGACCGACGGCCATGCCGACGCCCGCGAAGATGCCGCCCATCGCGCCGCCCTTGCCGGCACCGCGCTCCGCCGGGTCCTTGAGGTGGGCGATGACGACCATCGTGACGCTCATCAGCCCGCCGCCGCCGATGCCCTGGACGGCCCGGAAGGCGATCAGCTGACCCATCGTCTGCGCCGCGCCGCAGGCCGCCGAGCCGAGCAGGAAGGTGCCGACCGCCCCGAGCAGCACGCGCTTGGCGCCGTAGACGTCGCAGAGCTTGCCGTAGAGCGGCAGGAGGGCGGTCGCGGCCAGCGAGAACGCGCTGATCAGCCAGGGCAGCCGGTCGACGCCGTGGACCGGGTCGAGGTCGCGGACGATCGGCACGGTGGCCGCGGACACGATGTTCGAGTCGAGGATGGCCAGCACGATCGTGACCATGCAGAGCAGCATGCCCAGTCTGCGCTGGGCGGGTGTCATCGGGCTTTCGGATGCCATCGGTAAGTCCCCCCGGAGACGGTGGAGTTCGGAGCCGGACCGGTGCGGCCCGGCGGCACGTCCACCACGATGGCAGCCAACATGTACCGAGTCAATTCTTTAGCCCGATCGATTCTTCGGCCGAGACAAAACTTCATCCCGGACCATCTTTGAGCCTGGTACAGTCGGGCCATGGCGACGAACCACGGCTTGGACCTCGGCCCCGGCCGCGACCTCGACGCGCTCCCGCTGCGCGAGCGCAAGAAGATCCAGACCGGCATCCGGATCTTCCGCGCGGCCATCGGGCTGTTCGCCGAACGCGGCTTCGACCAGGTGTCCGTGGCCGAGATCGCGGCCGCCGCCGAGGTGTCCAAGATGACCGTCTTCAACTACTTCCCCACCAAGGAAGACCTGGTCATGGGCCCGATGGAGCAGCACCTCGACGAGCCGGCCCGGGTGGTGCGCGACCGTGCCCCGGGCGCTTCGGCGGTGACGGCCCTGCGCGACCACTTCCTGGCCG
The DNA here is from genome assembly GCF_042733235.1 of Kitasatospora sp. NPDC059722. Taxonomy (NCBI): domain Bacteria; kingdom Bacillati; phylum Actinomycetota; class Actinomycetes; order Kitasatosporales; family Streptomycetaceae; genus Kitasatospora; species Kitasatospora sp. NPDC059722. The sequence goes on along the minus strand of NZ_JBHWGD010000065.1, from coordinate 24,011 downwards.
CACTGGAACGGCTCGACCCGGCCACCGGCCTCAACGACGACCGGGTCGTGCTCGACGTGGTCCGGCTGGTGCACGGCACCCCCGCCCTCGCGACGCGCGCCACCGCCGGCTTCGGCCGCGAGGCCCAGGCACTGCTCACCGCCGAGCTGCTCGCCCAGGACCCGGCCCACGACGAGCTCACCGCCCGGGTCGCCGGGGCCCAGCTGCTGGCCGTCCGGGTGACCCTGACCACCGAGAACCAGCTCCGCGTGCTGGCCGGCGAGCGCGCCGCCGAGGCCCTGCCCGCCGCCCTCGACCGCGCCCACCGCGCGTTCGCCCTCGTCGAGCGGGGCCTCGGCGACTACTGCGTCGGCGCCGCCTGAGAGAGTGGGCGCACCACGAGACCCGGAGGTGCCGCCCGCATGGACCCCACGGACCACGGCGACCACAAGGACCGCACGGACCACGAGGACCGCACGGACCGGTCGCTGCTGACGCGGGAGCGCACCACCCTGCCCGCCCGCGCCGACGGGCTGCACGCCCACGTCGGCGAGGACGGCGTCGCGGTGCTGGAGTTCGCCCGCCCGCACCGGCGCAACGCGGTCACCCTGGCGATCTGGCGGGCGCTGCCCGGGGTGCTGCGGGAGCTCGCCGAGCACGCGGGCGTCCGCGCCCTGCTGCTGACCGGCGCCGGCGGCACCTTCAGCGCGGGCGCGGACATCGCCGAACTCGCCGAGGTGTACGGCGATCCGGAGCGCGCGGACGCCTACCACGCGGTCAACGTCGCCGCCGAGGAGGCGCTGGCCGCCTTCCCGCACCCGACGATCGCCGCCGTCCGGGGCGCCTGCGTCGGCGGCGGCTGCCAGCTGGCCGTCGCGTGCGACCTGCGGTTCGTCGCCGAGGACGCCCGGCTCGGGATCACCCCGGCCAAGCTCGGCGTGGTCTACCCGGCGGTGCCGACCCTGCGGCTGGCCCGGCTGGTCGGCCCGGCACGCGCCAAGTACCTGCTGTTCTCCGGCGAGTTGGTGCGGGGCCGGGACGCGCTCGCGCTCGGCCTCGCCGAGCAGGCCCTGCCGGACGCCGAACTGGACGCCGCCGCGCTGGAGTTCGCCCGGCTGCTGACCAGGCGCTCGCCGCAGACGATCGGCGCGGTGAAGGCCGCCCTGGCCGTCCCGGAGGAGCGGGCGGCGGCGGCCCTGGAGCCGTGGGAGCGGCGCTCCCGGGAGGCCTCGGACGTGCACGAGGGGCTGGCCGCGTTCCTGGAGGGCCGCCCGGCCCGGTTCTGACCGACCTGTTTCCTACCGGCGCATGTGCGACCGGCCCGCTTCCCACCGGCCCGTTTCCCACCGGCCCGACCGCGGGCCGGCGGCCGCGCGCACGTACGATCATCCGGCCCGACCGCCCCACGACCACCCGGGCCGCCCAGAGCGACCAGACCGATCCCCGGAGCAGCGACCCCGATGACCGAAGCCGCGACCGCCCCCGCCCCCCACACGCTCTGGGCCCGGCGGATCACCGACAGCGTCGAGCCGAAGAACGTGATCGTCGTGCTGCTGCCGCTGCTCGGCGGCCTGCGCTACGGCTGGAAGGGCATCGCCTGGGCGGCCTTCGCCGCGCTGTTCGCGGCCGTGATCCCGACCCTGTTCATCCAGCGCGCCATGCGCCTCGGCACCGTCGGGGACCGGCACGTCGGCCACCGGCAGAGCCGGCTGACGGTCCTGCCGTTCATCATGGGCTCGGTCGCGATCGCCTTCGCGGTGATGCTGTGGCTCGCCGCCCCGGCCGACCTGACCGCGCTGGTGGCCGCGATGTTCGCGTCGCTGATCCCGATCCTGGTGATCACCGTGTGGTGGAAGGTCTCCGTGCACACCGCCGTCACCAGCGGCGCGGTGGTCTGCCTGGCGATCGCGCTCGGCCCGTGGTGGCTCGCGCTCTCCCCGCTGGTCGCCGTCGTCGGCTGGTCCCGGACGGTGCTGCGGGACCACACCACCGCGCAGACCGTCGTCGGCACGGTGGTGGGCGCCCTCAGCGCCGGGCTCACCTTCTGGCTGGCCCGTTGAGGCCCGGCTAGCGGATCGGCATCCCCGAGATCGCGCGGGCGATCACCAGCCGCTGGATCTCGCTGGTCCCCTCGAAGATCGAGTAGATCGCACTGTCCCGGTGCATCCGCTCCACCGGGTACTCCCGGGTGAAGCCGTTGCCGCCGAGGATCTGCATCGCCTGCGCGGTGACCCACTTGGCCGTCTCGCCCGCGTACAGCTTGGACATCGAGCCCTCGGCCGCGGTGAACGGCCGGTTGTTGACGGCCATCCAGGAGGCCCGCCACACCAGGAGCCGGGCGGCGTCGATCCGGGTCCGCATGTCGGCCAGCTGGAAGGCGACCCCCTGGTTGTCGATGATCGGGCGGCCGAACTGCTCGCGCGTCTTCGCGTAGTCCAGCGCGACCTCGTACGCGGCCCGCGCGATGCCGATCGCCTGCGCGCCGACGGCCGGGCGGGAGGCCTCGAAGGTGGCCATGGCCGCGTTGCCCCGACCGCTCTTGCGCACGCCCTCGCGGGCCCGGGCCAGCCGCTCGTCCAGCTTCTCCTTCCCGCCGAGCAGGCAGCTGCCGGGCACCCGGACGCCGTCCAGGACGACCTCGGCCGTGTGCGAGGCCCGGATGCCGTGCTTCTTGAACTTCTGGCCCTGGCTCAGTCCGGGGGTGCCCGGCGGGACGACGAAGGAGGCGTGGCCGCGGGCGCCGAGCTCCGCGTCGACGGTGGCGACGACGACGTGGACGGCGGCGATCCCGCCGTTGGTGGCCCAGGTCTTGGTGCCGTTGAGCACCCACTCGTCCTTGGCCTCGTCGTAGACGGCCCGGGTGCGCAGCGCGGAGACGTCGGAGCCGGCGTCCGGCTCGGAGGAGCAGAAGGCGGCCACCTTGACGTCGTCGGGGGTGCCGAACATCTGCGGCGTCCAGGTGCCGATCTGCTCGTCGGTGCCGTTGGCGAGCACGGCGACGGCGGCCAGCGTGGTGCCGACGATGGACAGGCCGATGCCCGCGTCGCCCCAGAACAGCTCCTCCATGACGATCGGGATGCCGACGCCGGAGGGGTCGAAGTACTGCTGGGCGTAGAAGTCGAGCGAGTAGATGCCGAGCTTGGCGGCCTCCTGGATGACCGGCCAGGGGGTCTCCTCGCGCTCGTCCCACTCGGCCGCGGCGGGCCGCACCACGTCGGCGGCGAAGCCGTGCAGCCAGTCGCGCACGGCGAGCTGGTCCGCACCCGGGTCCATCGAGAACGTGCTGCTCATGGTGCTTGCCTCCGCAGAAGGGGTACGGCCGACCGGGGTGTTACCCGGGGTAACATCGTCGGAGTCTGCTACTGATTGGTAACCGGTGTCAACGCCCCGCACCGCCCGGCGCCCCCCGCGCCGGCCCACCCGACCCGAGGAGCAGCGCATGTCCCGAGAGCCCCGCCGCGAGCAGCTGCTCAACGCCGCCGACCGGGTCATCCAGCGCGAGGGCCCGGCCGCGAGCATGAACGCCATCGCCGCCGAGGCCGGCATCACCAAGCCGATCCTCTACCGGCACTTCGGCGACCGGAACGGCCTCATCCGGGCCCTGACCGAGCGCCACACCGGCGGCCTGCTGGCCGCCGTGCGGGCCGCGCTCGCCGCACCGCTGGAGCGCCGCGACCGGGTCGAGCACGTCCTGGACACCTACCTGGCCGGCATCGAGGCCCGCCCGCAGGTCTACCGGCTGCTCACCCACCCCGAGCCCGGCGACCCGACCGGCGCGGGCAACGCGCTCGCCCCCGCGCTGCGGCAGATCGCCGAGGAGATCACCCGGGCCGTGCAGAGCCAGGTCGACCTCGGCGCCGACCGCGACCTGCTCGCCGAGGCCTGGGGCCGGGGCATCACCGGCATGGTGCTGGCGGCCGGCGACTGGTGGCTGGAGTCCAAGCCCTGCTCGCGCACCCGCATGGTCCAGGCCCTCGCCGACCTGCTCTGGGGCCGCCTCGCCGCCGCCGCGGACCTGCCGACCGCCGTCCTGCCGGCCGCACCCGCCGAACCGGCCGAGGCGAACGGCGCCGTCTGAAGCCTTTCGTCCGGCCCCTTGTGCCGGCCCCGGCAGCGCGGGCATCATCGGGCCCCACCCACCGCCGTGCGAGGTCCGAATGCGCCTGCGCCGCACCGCCGTTGCCCTGCTGCTCGCCGCCACCGCCGTCCTGGCCGGCGCCCCCGGCGCGTCCGCCGGTGAGGCCGCCGGGGCCACGGCGGCCCGCTTCCCGACCGGCACCGCCACCGGCCCGGACGGCCGCACCGCGCTCACCGACGCCCGGGGCCGCCGGCTCCAGCTGCGCGGCTTCAACCTCGACAAGTACGCCGAGGCCACCGAGGCGGACGTCAGGTCCATCGCGGCCCAGGGCTTCACCCTGATCCGCGTGGCGGTCTCCTGGAACCGGCTGGAGCCCGAGCGAGGCCGCCTCGACCCGGCCGAACTCGACCGCCTCCAGCGGCTCCTCGGCCGGGCCGACCGCTACGGCGTGCTCGCCCTCGTCGACTTCCACCAGGACGTCTACGGGCCCGCGTTCGGCGGCGGCGACCGCGGCATCCCGCGCTGGGCCACCCGGGACGACGGCCTGCCGTTCACCCCCGATCCGAACGACTGGTTCGCCGGCTACTTCCAGCCCGCCGTCCAGGCCGCCTTCCGCCACCTCTACGACGACCCCGACCTGCGCGCCTGGCAGGCCGACTTCTACACCCGGCTCGCCCGCGAACTGCGCGGCCACCGCTCGCTGCTGGGCTACGACCTGTTCAACGAGCCCTTCGGCCCGGTGGACGGCGACCCCACCGACCCGGCCGTCCTCGCCGCCGCCTCCGCCGCCCTCGAACAGGGCCGGCTCGCCGACATGTACCGCCGCCTGATCGCCGCCGTCCGCCGCGTCGACCGCCGCGCCTGGCTGTTCGTCGAACCGACCGTCCTGGTCGGCCAGGGCGTGCCCACCCGGCTGCCGGGCTTCGACGACCCCCGGCCCGGCGCGCCCCGGCTCGGCTACGCGCCGCACTTCTACGACACCGCCGTCGAGAACGGCGCCGACTGGGACCCGTCCGACGGCTTCGTCGAGCACTACACCGCCGCGATCACCGCCTACCCGGCCGCGCACCGGCTGCCCGTCCTGGTCGGCGAGTGGGGCCCGCCCGACTCCCGCACACCGGGCAACACCCGGCTGGTCCGGGAGCAGGTCGCGGCGATGGACGGCTTCGCCGCGGGCTGGACGATGTGGTACTGGTGCCGCGGCGACGGCGGCTACTGCGCGCTCGACCCGGCCGGGCGGCCCGCCCCCGGCGACGGGCCCGCGTTCGGCCCGTACCCCGCGGCCGTCGCCGGGACGGACGTGCGCACCGGCCCGGACACCGTCCGCTGGGACGCCGACGGCACCGGGCGCGGCAGCGAACTCGTCCTGCCGCCCGCCGCGTTCCCGCGCGGCGCGCAGGTCGCCGTCTCGCCCGCCGACGCCCGGGTCGAGGTCCGCCCGCCCGCGGACGGGCGCGCGGGCAGCGTCCGGATCCGGCTCCCGCACGCCCGCCCGGGCACCCCGGTGACGGTCACGCTCACCCCGAACTGACCGGGGCGATCAGGCCAGCCCCCGGCGCGCCAGCAGCGGCCCGGTCTCCGGCGCCCGCCCGACCACCGCGCGGAACGACTCCAGCGGGTCGCGGCTGAACCCGCGCGACAGCAGCTCGCGCCGGAACTCCTCGCCGCTCTCCCGCACCGAGCGGCCGTTGTCCCCGAACCACCGCACGGTGTCCGCGTCCAGCACCTCCGACCAGATGTACGCGTAGTACCCGGCGCTGTAACCGCCCGCGAAGACGTGCTGGAAGTAGGCCGACCGGTAGCGCGGCGGGATCGCCGGCACCGCGAGCCCGGCCTCCTCCAGCACCCGCGCCTCGAACTCCCCGGCGTCGGCGACCTCCCGGCCCCGCGGCAGGGTGTGCCAGGCCCAGTCCAGCAGCGTCGCCGCCAGGTACTCCACCGTCCGGAAGCCCTGGCCGAAACCCTCGGCCGCGACCATCCGCTCGACCAGCTCGGCCGGCAGCGGCTCCCCCGTCACGTGGTGGCGGGCGTAGTTGGCCAACACCTCGGGCCGGACCATCCACATCTCGTTGACCTGCGACGGGAACTCGACGAAGTCCCGGGGCACGGCCGTGCCCGCGAACAGCGGGTAGCGCACGTCCGAGAACAGCCCGTGCAGCGCGTGCCCGAACTCGTGGAAGAGGACGCGCACCTCGTCCCAGGTCAGCAGCACCGGCTCGCCCGGAGCCGGCTTCGGGACGTTCAGGTTGTTCATCACCACGGCCCGCCGGCCGGTCAGCGCGGACTGCGACACCAGCTCGTCCATCCACGCGCCGCCGCGCTTGGACGCGCGCGCGTGGAAGTCCCCGACGAACAGGCCCAGCGGGGTGCCGTCCTCCTCGGCGACCTCGAAGACCCGGGCGTCCGGGTGGTAGGCCGTCAGGTCCGGCCGCTCGGTGAAGCTGATCCCGTACGCGAGCCCGGCGGCGAAGAACGCGCCGTCGTGCAGCACCCGCTCCAGCTCGAAGTACGGGCGCAGCGCGGCCGCGTCGACCTCGTACGAGGCCTGCCGGACCTTCTCCGAGTAGTACGCCCAGTCGTGCGCGGCGAGCTCCGCGATCCCGTCCGCCGCGGCCGCCTCCGCCAGTTCGGCGGCCTCCCGGCGGGCGATCGCCACCGCCGGCTCGACCAGCCGCGACAACAGCCCGGACACCGCCTCGACCGAACCCGCGGTCTCGTCGGCCACGACGTACGCGGCGTGGGTCGGGTGGCCGAGCAGCCCGGCCCGCTCGGCGCGCAGGGCGGCCATCCGGATCGCGACCGGGCCGTTGACGTCCGCGGCCCGGCCGAGCGAGGCGGCGAGCAGGCGCTCGCGCACCGACCGGTCGGTCAGCAGCGCCAGTTCGGGCTGGCCCGAGGTGCTGCGCAGGCTCAGCACGTACTTTCCGTCGTGGCCGAGCACCCGGGCGTTCTCGGCGGCCGCGGCTACGGCGTCGGCCGACAGGCCGTCGAGCTCGTCCGCGGAGTCCAGGACCAGCGCGGCGGCCTTGGTGGCGGCGTTCACGTTCTGCTGGAAGGTCGTGGCGAGGGCGGCGAGTTCGGCGTTCAGCTCGCGCAGCCGCTCCTGCTCGGCCGCGCCCAGCCGGGCGCCGGAGCGGACGAACGCGGTGTGCCGGCGCTCCAGCAGCCGCAGCGACTCCGGGTCCAGGCCGAGCTCGGCGCGGCGCCCGTACAGGTCCTCGATCCGGGCGAACAGGGCCCGGTCCAGGTGGATCGCGTCGTGGTGCGCGGCCAGCAGCGGGCTCACCTTCGCGTCCACCTCGTCGACGACGTCGTTGGTGTCCACCGACACCTGGTTGCGGAAGACCACCCCCACCCGGCGCAGCACCTCGCCGGAACGCTCCAGGGCCACCAGCGTGTTGGCGAAGGTCGGCGGCTGCGGATCGGCCGTGATCGCGGCGATCTCGGCCAGCTGCTCGGCCATCCCGCGCTCGTAGGCCGGCAGGTAGTGCTCCTCACGGATCTCGGCGAAGGGCGGCAGTTCGAAGACCAGGGTGCTGGCCTTGAAGAACGGGTTCTCGGTCATTTCACGGACCCTACGCCGTGTCCCGCGCGCTGCCTACGCGATTCCGGCCCCGCGTCGTCCGCCGTTGTCGTACCCACCGGCTACCGTCGATCCCGGACCCCCGCAGGTCCGCACACGCGTACCCGACCCGTACACCGGCGCCGCCGCCGGCACCGCCACCGACAACCGCCACCGACACCGAGAGCCGCCCCCGCGCCCCGAGAGGAGGAGCCCCCGTGGCCCCCAGAACCGCCCTGGTCCCCGATCCGCACGGCCCCGGCGGCCGGCTCCAGCCGCTCGACGACGCCGGCGCCCCGCTCGGCCCGCCCGAGACCGTCCCCGACCTCGCCGCCGCGGTCGCCGCCCGGGAGGCCGCCGGAGGCGACTCCCGGCCGGGGCCCCGCTGGGTCTGGGCCGCCGCCGACAGCGCCTACGCCCCGCTGCTGCCCCGACTGCCCGACCGGGTCGGCCGCTGCCACGACCTGCGACTCGTCGAGGCCCTCCTGCTCTCCCACGAGGGCCGCTTCGGCGCGCCCCGCTCGCTCGGCGCCGCCTGGTCCCGGCTGCGCGGCCTGCCCGTCCCGGACGACCTGCCCGAGCCGGGCTCCGCCGAGACGGACGACGGCCAGGACACCCTCTTCGCCCCCGACCGGCTCCAACTGCCGCCCGGCGCCGACCCGCTGGCCGCCGTCGTCGCCGTCCACGCCGAACAGCAGCGCCGGATCGCCGCGATCACCGACCCGGCCGCCCGGCACCGCTTCCGCGTGCTGGTCGCCGCCGAGTCCGCCGGCGCCCTGGTCGCCGCCGAGATGGCCCACGACGGCCTGCCCTGGCGCGCCGACGTCCACGACGCCCTGCTCACCGAACTCCTCGGCCCCCGCCCCACCGTGCCCGGGGCCCAGCCCAAACTGCTCGCCGACCTCGCCGCCGAACTCCAGCGCTCCCTCGGCGGGCGCCCGTTCAACCCCGACTCGCACACCCAGGTGCTGCGCGCCTTCGCCGACCGGGGCATCCAGCTGAGCTCCACCCGGTCCTGGGAGCTCAAACGCGTCGACCACCCGGCCGCGCAGCTGCTCATCCGCTACAAGGAGCTCGCCCGGATCCACGCCGCCCACGGCTGGGCCTGGCAGGACGCCTGGGCCCGCGGCGGCCGGTTCCGGCCCGAGTACGTCGTCGGCGGCGTCGTCTCCGGGCGCTGGGCCAGCCGCGGCGGCGGCGCCCTGCAGATCCCGCGCATCCTGCGCCGCGCCGTCGTCGCCGACCCCGGCTGGCTGCTCGTCGTCGCCGACGCCGCCCAGCTGGAGCCCCGGGTGCTCGCCGCGCTCTCCCAGGACGCCGGCCTCGCCCGCACCGCCGCCGGCGGCGACCTCTACGAGGCCCTCGCCGCCAGCGCCTTCCGCGGCGACCGCGACAAGGCCAAGCTCGGCCTGCTCGGCGCCATGTACGGGCAGACCAGCGGCGACATCGGCCCCCTCCTCAACACCCTGCGCCACCGCTACCCCGCCGCGATGGGCTACGTCGAGGCCGCCGCCCGCACCGGCGAGGACGGCGGCGTGGTCGTCTCCCGGCTCGGCCGGGCCTGCCCGCCCGCCTCCGCCGACTTCCTCGACCTCACCGAGGCGCCCGACACCGCCGCCGAGGCCGGCGGCCGCTGGGCCCGCGCCCGCGGCCGCTTCACCCGCAACTTCGTCATCCAGGCCAGCGCCGCCGACTGGGCCCTCGCCCTGCTCGCGGCGCTGCGCCGGCGGCTGAACACCCTGCCCGCGGCCGTCCCGGAGGACCGCCCGCACCTGGTGTTCTTCCAGCACGACGAGGTCATCGTGCACACCCCGGCCAACCTCGCCGACGAGGTCGCCGCCGCCGTCGCCGAGGCCGCCGACGAGGCCCGGCTGCTGGTCTTCGGCGACACCCCGGTCCGCTTCCCGCTCACCACCGCCGTCGTCGACTGCTACGCGGACGCGAAGTAGGAGTAGAAGCAGCGGCCGGCCGTCACAGCTTGCGGAAGGCGCGCGCCTCCTCGGCCGCCGCGACCACCTCGGCCAGCCCCGCCCCGGTCGAGGCGGTCACCGCGGCGGCCACCGCGCCCTCCACGAACGGCGCGTCCACCAGCCGCACGCCCGGCCGCGGCGCGTCCTCCAGCACGGTCACCGCGGTCAGCACCGAGCTGCCGAGGTCGGGCAGCACGACCACGCCCGCCCCGCCGTCCGCCTCGCCGACGGCCCGGGCGATCAGGTCGTAGCTGGTGCCGAGCCCGCCGTCCTCCGTCCCGGCGGCGACCACCACCCGCACCCCGTCCGGGGCCAGCTCGCCGAGCAGCTCCCGCAGCCCGGCGGCGAGTTGGGCGCTGTGCGAGACCAGGACGATACCCACGTGTTCGGTCATGCCCCGACCCTACGACCCGCCGCGCCGCTCCGAAAGGCACTCCGGAAGCCGCGCCGCGGGCCGCTCCGAAAGCCGTTCCGGGCGGGCGGCAGGGGCCGCGCGTGTCGCATCCCGTGCCGTCGCGCCCCCGGCTGGCATAGCGTCGGGGCGACAGCAATCACGGCAGCAGCGTCCTGACCGAGGGAGCGAAGAACGTTGAAGAAGCTGATCAACACCCCGGAGAGCGTCCTGGAGGACGCGCTGACCGGATTCGCCGCCGCCCACCCCGAGTTGACGGTGGACGTCGCCAACCGCGTGGTCACCCGGGCCGCCCGCCCCGGCGCGCCGAAGGTCGCGCTGGTCTCCGGCGGCGGCTCCGGGCACGAACCGCTGCACGCCGGCTACGTCGGCCGCGGCATGCTCGACGCCGCCTGCCCCGGCGAGGTGTTCACCTCCCCCGTGCCCGACCAGGTGCTGGCCGCGGTCAAGGCCGTCGACTCCGGCGCGGGCGTCGTCCTCGTCGTCAAGAACTACACCGGCGACGTCATGAACTTCGAGCTCGCCGCCGAACTCGCCGCCGAGGAGGGCGTCGAGGTCCGCACCGTCCTGGTCGACGACGACGTCGCGGTCGAGGACTCCACCTGGACGGCCGGGCGCCGCGGCACCGGCGCGACCGTCATCGTCGAGAAGACCGCCGGCGCCCTCGCCGAACGCGGCGCCCCGCTCGACGACGTCGCCGCCCTCGGCGAGCGCGTCAACGCCGCCTCCCGCTCCTTCGCGATCGCGCTCACCGCCGCCACCGTCCCCGCCGCCGGCAAACCCGGCTTCGACCTGCCGGAGGACGAGATCGAGGTCGGCGTCGGCATCCACGGCGAACCCGGCCGCCGCCGCGAGAAGCTGCGCCCGGCCCGCGACCTGGCCGCCGAGGTCGTCGGGACGATCCTCGCCGACCACCACCTCGCCCCCGGCGACGAGGTCATCGCCCTGCTCAACGGCCTGGGCGGCACCCCGCTGCTGGAGCTGTACGTCGTCTACGGCGAGGTCGCCGCCCGGCTCGCCGAGCGCGGCATCACGGTGGCCCGCAGCCTCGTCGGCAACTACGTCACCAGCCTCGACATGGCGGGCTTCTCGCTAACCCTCACCAAGGCGGACGAACAGCTGCTGGACCTCTGGGACGCCCCCGTCGACACCCCCGCCCTCAAGCGGGCCTGAGCCCTGAGCGAGGAGACGCACGTGGACTTCGACACCCCGCTGGCCGAGGCCTGGATCCGCGCGATCGCCGCCGCCGTCGAGAAGGAGCAGGGCCGGCTCACCGAGCTGGACTCCGCGATCGGCGACGGCGACCACGGCAGCAACCTCCAGCGCGGATTCGCCGCCGTCCTGGCCGCCCTGGCCGCACTCGACGGCCCCCGGCCGGCTGGCCCCGGCGCGGTGCTCACCAAGACCGGCACCACGCTGATCTCCAAGGTCGGCGGCGCCTCCGGCCCGCTGTACGGCAAGGCCTTCCGCGCGATCGGCGCCGCCCTGCCCGCACCGGCGGGCCCGTCCGCCCTCGCCGAGGCCCTCGCGGCCGGCCTCGACGCCGTCCGCGCCCTCGGCAAGGCCGAACCCGGCGACAAGACCATCGTCGACGCGTACACCCCGGCCGTGGCCGCCTTCCGCACCGCCGCGGCCGCGGGCGCCGACCTGCCCGAGGCCGCCGCGGCGGCGGCCGACGCCGCCGAACAGGGCGCCCGCGACACAACCGCCCTGCAGGCCCGCAAGGGCCGGGCCTCCTACCTGGGCGAGCGCAGCAAGGGCCACCAGGATCCGGGCGCCACCTCGACGGCCCTGATCTTCCGCACCCTGGCCGACGTCACGGCGGGCTAGCCGGGAGGGGGCGCGACCGCGGATCCCCGCCGTCGCGCCCCCTCCCGTCACACCCCTCCCGTCACGCCCCCTCCGCCGCCTGGTCATCCGTCCGAGTGATCAACAGCAGCAAGGCGTCGTCCCCGAGCTTCCCGCCCGTGTGCGCCAGGAGATCCCCGTACACCCGCTCCACCGCCGCCTCCAGCTCCCCCGCCGAGCGCGCGGCCCCCTGCACCAGGTCCCCGACCCGCTCCGCCAGCGGATAGAACTCCCCGCTCCTGCGGTGCCGGGCCTCGATCACACCGTCCGTGTAGAGCACGAGGACGTCGTCCACCCCGAAGTCCCGCCCCCAGCTGACCGGCTCCCCCGCCGCGAGCCGCCCGAGCCCGAGCGGCACCCACGGGTCCGGCGAGTCCAGCACGTGCGCCTTGCCCTCTCCGTCCACCCGGATCGGCGGCACGTGCCCGTACTGCAGCAGTTCGATCACCCCCGCCGTGCGGAACTCCACGAACAGCGCCGTCGTGAACTCCCCGTCCGGCACGTGCCGCTCGACGCTCGCCTCGACCCGCGCCGCGACGCCCCGCAGCCCGGTCTCGTCGTACGCGGCCTCGCGGAACGCGCCGAGCACGACCGCCGCCGTCTGCACGGCCGCGAGCCCCTTGCCCCGGACGTCCCCGACCGCGACCCGGGTGCCGTGCGGGGTCTCCAGCACCGAGTAGAGGTCCCCGCCGATGCGCGAGGCGTCCGCCGCCGACACGTACCGCACCGCCAGCCGCAGCGGTCCGACGACCGGCCCCGGCAGCCGCAGGATCGCCCGCTGGGCGGCCTCCGCCACGGAGCTGACGGCCGCGAACGCCGCCGCGCGCCGCATCCTGATCCTGGCGACCCAGGCGGAGAAGAGCGTCAGCACGATGTAGCTGAGCATCGCCCCGTAGACGAACCGCGCGTCGTTGATGTTGACGACCTCGTCGTAGCGGCTGAGCCCGAACACCGCGAGCAGCCCGACCGCGCAGACCGCGAACAGCTCGCCGGGCCTGAGCGTCAGCGCGGCGATCACCGGGACGACGGTCATCAGCGGCGCAAGGTAGCGGTCCTTGCCGGAGAGCAGGTCGGCCAGGCCGACCACGACGATCGCGGCGACCGCCGGGGTGGCCCGCCGCCAGAACGGGACGTCCTGGAGGTCCGCGGCCAGCAGGGCGTCGCGCTGCCGGTCCGGTGGCAGCCCGGCGGCCGTGGGGGCCGCGGGCGACTGGGCGCGGCGGATCGGGAACACATATCGAACATATCGGACGATCAAGGCGCCCACCCTCCCCAGCCCGCGGCAGCCCGACCGGCCGCCCCGCACGGACCCTCCGCGACCCCTTCCCGGACCAGGACGGACCGTACCGAAACACCCCATTTGTCATACAGTGCGACCACGGCAGCCGGGCGACCGGCCGAGCGAGCAACCGACCAGACCAGCCACGCAGATGGAGGCCACGACCGGTGTCCGGGTACCGCAACACCTCGCGCATCTCCGACCGCCGGACCGGCCCGGCGGCGCAGCCGGTGCACTGGCCGCGGGTCCTCCTCGCCGGTTCGGCCCTGTGGGTCGCCACGGTCGTCGTCACGTTCTTCACGGCCGACAGCAACCTCGTCCCGACGATCGTGCTGCTCGGCAGCTTCCTCGTGCCGGCCACCGTGGTCGTGTGGGCGTACGAGCGCCACGCGGCCGACCTCGGCCCGGACCGGATCCTCGCCTGCTTCGGCCTCGGCGGCATCATCGGCGTCCTCGGCGCCTCCGTCCTGGAGACGTACCTGCTCTCGCCGTCGGTCTGGATGTACGTGGGCGTCGGCCTGATCGAGGAGGCGGTCAAGCTCGCCGCGCTGGTCCTGGTCTGCCGGCGGCTGCGGGTGAGCGGCCTGCGGTACGGGCTGGTGCTGGGCGCGACGGTCGGCGCGGGCTTCGCGGCCTTCGAGAGCGCCGGATACGCGTTCAACGCCGTGCTGAGCGTCCAGGGGCTCTCCCTTGGAGACCTGGTCGAGACGGAGATCCTGCGCGGGCTGGTGGCACCGGTCGGCCACGTCCTGTGGACGGCGATCGCCGGCGGCGTGCTGTTCCGCGAGCGGCGCGCCGGCCGCTTCCGGGTCACCACTCCGGTCGTCGTCACCTACCTGGGCGTATCGCTGCTGCACGCGCTCTGGGACAGCATGGGCGGGATCGCCGTCTGGCTGGTCGCGAGGACCACCGCGAGCGACTGGCAGCGCGCCCTGTTCGACCTCGGCCACATGCCGGACCCGACCGCCGAGCAGGTCCACCTCTACACCTTCTACGACACGGCCGGCCTGGTCGTGGTCTCCTTGGGTGGACTGCTGTGGCTGAGGGTGCTGGCCCGGCGGGACCGGGCGGCGCCGATCCCGGCCCAGTTCCCGTCCGCTCCGGCATGAGCGCCCCGCCGCGCACCGCCGGACCGCCCGGACGGCGGTGCGATCCGCATCACCACACCCCTCCACGGAATACCCCGCAGGGGTATGGTGTGATGAGCATGAGAACCCGGGCACCGCCCGGGGCCGCACAGACCTCCCGGAGGCCCGGATGTCCAGCACCATCACCTACACCGTCACCGGCATGAGCTGCGGCCACTGCGAGAACGCGATCAGCGAGGAACTGTCCGCCCTGACCGGCGTCACCGAGGTGGCCGCCGACGCCAAGGCCGGCACCGTGACCGTCTCCTCCGCCGCCCCGTTGGACGACGAGCAGGTCCGCGCGGCCGTCGACGAGGCCGGCTACGAGCTGGTCGGCCGCAGCGCCTGAGCCCGTCCGGCACGGCGGGCCCGGGCAGCGGGCCCGCCGGCCGCCCCACGCCACACCGTCCCTAGGAGCAGCATGAGTACGACGGCACCCGGGATCGAGGGCGCCACCGGCACGGGGGGCCGGGAGCACGCCCCGGACCGGGTCGAGCTGTCGATCGGCGGGATGACCTGCGCCGCGTGCGCGGCCCGGGTCGAGAAGAAGCTCAACCGGATGGACGGCGTCGAGGCCACCGTCAACTTCGCCACCGAGCGGGCCCGGATCGACTACGGCCCCGGCGTCTCGGTCGAGGACCTGATCGCCACGGTGGAGCGCACCGGCTACACCGCCGAACTCCCGGCGCCCCCGGCGGCCGCCGCGCCCGGGCCGGCCGAGGCCGCCACGCCGGAGCCGCACGCCGACCCCCTGCTCGACCGCTTGCGGATCAGCACCCTCCTCGGCATCCCCGTGGTGCTGCTGTCGATGGTCCCGGCCCTGCAGTTCGCCAACTGGCAGTGGCTGGCCTTCGCCCTCACCGGCCCGGTCGTCGTGTACGGCGGCCTGCCGTTCCACCGCGCCGCCTGGACGAACCTCAAGCACGGCGCCGCGACGATGGACACCCTCGTGTCGCTCGGCACCCTGGCCGCCTTCGGCTGGTCGTTCTGGGCGCTGTTCTGGGGCCACGCCGGGGTGCCGGGGATGCACCACCCGTTCTCGCTCACGGTCGGCGACACCGACGCCTCGTCCACGCTGTACCTGGAGACGGCCGCCGCCGTCACCGTGCTGATCCTGCTCGGCCGCCACCTGGAGGCCCGCTCCAAGCGCCGGGCCGGCGCCGCGCTGCACGCCCTGCTGGACCTCGGCGCCCGGGACGTGGCGGTGCGCCGGGCCGGCCGCGAGGTCCGGGTCCCGATCGCCGAACTCGCGGTGGGGGACCGGTTCGTGGTCCGTCCCGGCGAGAAGATCGCCACCGACGGCGTCGTCGTCGAGGGCACCTCCGCCGTGGACGCCTCGATGCTCACCGGCGAGTCCGCCCCGGTCGAGGTCGCCGCCGGCGACGCCGTCACCGGCGCCACCGTCAACGCGGGCGGCCGGCTCGTCGTCGAGGCCACCAGAGTCGGCACCGACACCCGCCTCGCCCGCGTGGCCAAGCTCGTGGAGGACGCCCAGAACGGCAAGGCCGCCGCCCAGCGCCTCGCCGACCGGATCTCCGCCGTCTTCGTCCCGGTCGTCGTGCTGATCGCGCTCGCCGCCCTGGTCGGCCGGCTCCTCGCCACCGACAGCCCGACCGCGGCGTTCACCTCCGCCGTCGCCGTGCTGATCATCGCCTGCCCGTGCGCCCTCGGCCTCGCCACGCCGACCGCCCTCATGGTCGGCACCGGCCGCGGCGCCCAGCTCGGCATCCTGATCAAGGGCCCGGAGGTGCTGGAGACGACCCGCAAGGTCGACACCATCGTCCTCGACAAGACCGGCACCGTCACCACCGGCCGGATGACCCTGCTCGCCGTCCACACCGCCGACGGCGTCACCGAGACCGAGGCCCTGCGCCTCGCGGGCGCCGTGGAACACGCCTCCGAGCACCCGATCGCCGCCGCCATCGCCGGCGCCGCGGCCGAGCGGACCGGCGGGCTGCCGCCCGTCGACGGCTTCGAGAGCATCCCGGGCCTCGGCGTCCGGGGCGTCGTCGACGGCCACGCGGTGGTCGCCGGCCGGGAGGAACTCCTCGCGGAGCACGCCCGGCCCCTGCCCGAACGCTTGGCCGCGGCCAAGCGGACCGCCGAGGCGGCCGGGCGGACGGCGATCGCGGTCGGCTGGGACGGCGAGGCCCGGGCCGTCCTGGAGGTCGCCGACGCGGTCCGGCCGACCAGCGCCCGGGCCGTCGCCGAACTGCGCGCGCTCGGCCTGCGCCCGGTCCTGCTGACCGGTGACCACCGGGCCGTCGCCGAGGCCGTCGCCGCCGAGGTCGGCATCGCCCCCGAGGACGTGATCGCCGGCGTCCTGCCCGAGGAGAAGGTCGCCGTCGTCGAACGCCTCCAGGCCGAGGGCCGCTCGGTCGCCATGGTCGGCGACGGCGTCAACGACGCCGCCGCGCTCGCCCGGGCCGACCTCGGCCTCGCCATGGGCACCGGCACCGACGCCGCCATCGAGGCGAGCGACCTCACCCTGGTCCGCGCCGACCTGCGCTCCGCCGCCGACGCCATCCGGCTCTCCCGCCGGACCCTCGGCACCATCCGGGGCAACCTCTGCTGGGCCTTCGGCTACAACGCCGCCGCGATCCCGCTGGCCGCCGCCGGACTGCTCAACCCGATGATCGCCGGGGCCACGATGGCCTTCTCCTCGGTCTTCGTCGTCACCAACAGCCTCCGGCTGCGCCGCTTCGAGGCCGCCGCCTGACGGCCGTCCCCAGCGGCCCGGCCCGAAAGGCCGTCCCGAAACGAGCGCGGGGGGCCGGCGCGGCGGCGACCGGCGGCTCGGCCCCGCCCGCCGCGAGTGAGAGCCCCCGCGGGGGTGCGGGCGCGTGGGGAGGCGAGAGAGGGCG
>NZ_JBHWGD010000065.1:0-6882 GCF_042733235.1 Kitasatospora sp. NPDC059722 | reverse complement strand
CACCCCATCCACCCCCCCCCCCACCCCGCCCCCCCCCCCCCCCGACCCCCCCCCCCCCCGCGCCCCGCCGCGGCCCCCCCCCCCCCCCCCCCCGCCGCCGTCCGGAGCTCAACGCCGTCCGGGGCTCGACACCGTCAGGGGCTCAACGCCCGAGCAGCTCGCCGCCGTTGCAGTGCAGGATCTCGCCGGTGATGAACCCGGCCTCGGGCGAGGCGAGGAAGTACACGGCCCCCGCGACCTCCCCCGTCTCCCCGATCCGGCCGAGCAGCGTGCGCGCCGCGCGGCGGGCCACCTCGGCCTCGTCCAGCCGCGGTCCGAAGAACTCGGTGCCCGCCACCGTGCCCGGGGCGACGATGTTCGCGGTGATGCCCGAGGTGCCCAACTGGGCGGCCAGGAAGTGGTTCCAGGCGTGCAGCGAGGCCTTCGCCGCGCCGTAGGAGCCGGCCCCGCGCAGGGCGGCGATCGAGCTGATCGTGACGACCCGGCCGGAGCCCGGGGTGAGCCGGTCGCGGATCGACTCGGTGAGCAGCACCACGGTCAGTACGTTGCGCTCGAAGTCGCCGCGCCAGCGCGCCAGCAGCGCGTGCGGGCCGGCGCCGATCACGGTCTCGCGGCTGCCGGCGTTGTTCACCAGCACGTCGACGCGCTCGGGCAGTTCGGCGAGCGCGGCCTCGACGGCGTCCGGGTCGGCGAGGTCGCAGACCAGCGGGGTGACGTTCGGCCCGAGCTCGGCCGCGGACTTCTCCAGCACCGCCCGGCGGCGGCCGACGATCACGACCCGTTCGCCCGCCTCGGCGAACCGCCGCGCCACTTCGAACCCGATTCCCGTGCCACCGCCGGTGACTACGACGTTCCTGGCCATCTGCGCACTCCCTCCCCAGTTCCGCCGCCACGCTGCGAGGGTGCGGGACGGTCCGTACCGGAATGCCACGATTCCTATCACGCTCGGTTGCCGTGACTGCGGGGAGGGTGACGTCGCCCGCGCCGGAACGTGTGGTATGGGCCCGGTACGGCGCGCACACGGAGCGTGGCGAGAGGCAGCTCACACCCCCCGGGCGTAACTTCTCGCACCCTGATACGTCTTAGGTTGGTAGTGCGGCAGTTTTCCGAGGGACGGAGACGCGACGAACGGCAACGCGTCCCCGTGCCTCCACTGCCGCCGACGGGGCTCCGGCGGGCCCCGGGTCGGCCGTCGAATCGACGGCCTTCGCGCACGGCGCCGGGGTTGTGGCGGGCCAGGGACGCTTTGAGCGGCCGTCCCGGGCTGCGGCCGGCCCCGGAGTCGTGCGCCGTACGATCCCGTCCCCGCGGGAACGATCCGCACGGCTCCACCGCGCGGGGACGCACGAGGGCCCGGCCGCACACGTGCGGCCGGGCCCTTCGGGGTTCTGCGTCAGCGCTCGCCGAGGGCGACGTAGTCGCGGATGGCGGTGCCGGTGTAGATCTGGCGCGGACGGCCGATGCGGCTCGTCGGGTCGTTGATCATCTCGTGCCAGTGGGCGATCCAGCCGGGCAGCCGGCCCAGGGCGAACAGCACGGTGAACATGCTGGTCGGGAAGCCCATGGCGCGGTAGATCAGGCCCGTGTAGAAGTCCACGTTCGGGTAGAGCTTGCGCGAGACGAAGAAGTCGTCCTTGAGCGCGTGCTCCTCCAGCTTGAGCGCGATCTCCAGCAGCTGGTCCTGCTTGCCCAGCTGGCCGAGGACCTCGTGCGCCAGCAGCTTGACCTGCGCGGCGCGCGGGTCGAAGGCCTTGTAGACGCGGTGGCCGAAGCCCATCAGCTTGACGCCGGCCTCGCGGTTCTTGACCTTCGTGATGAAGGCGTCGACGTCGCCGCCGTCCTTCTGGATGCTCTCCAGCATCTCCAGCACGGCCTGGTTGGCGCCGCCGTGCAGCGGGCCCCAGAGCGCCGAGATGCCGGCCGAGATCGAGGCGAACAGGTTGGCGTGGCTGGAGCCGACCAGGCGCACGGTGGAGGTGGAGCAGTTCTGCTCGTGGTCCGCGTGCAGGATCAGCAGCTTGTCCAGCGCGTTCACGATGACCGGGTTGAGCTCGTAGTCCTCGGCCGGGACCGCGAAGGTCATCCGGAGGAAGTTCTCGACGTAGCTCAGGTCGTTGCGCGGGTAGACGAAGGGCTGGCCCATCGACTTCTTGTAGGCGTAGGCCGCGATGGTGGGCAGCTTGGCCAGCAGGCGCACGGTCGACAGGTGGCGCTGGGCCGCGTCGAACGGGTTGTGGCTCTCCGGGTAGAAGGTGGAGAGCGCACCGACCACCGAGGACAGCATGGCCATCGGGTGGGCGTCGCGCGGGAAGCCCTGGAAGAACCGCTTGACGTCCTCGTGCAGGAGCGTGTGCTGGGTGATCTCGCGGTTGAACTCGGAGAGCTGGTCCGCGTTCGGCAGCTCGCCGTTGATCAGGAGGTACGCGGTCTCGACGAAGCCGCCCTGCGCTGCGAGCTGCTCGATCGGGTAGCCGCGGTACCGCAGGATGCCGTTGTCGCCGTCCACGAAGGTGATCGCGGACTTGTAGGCGGCGGTGTTGCCGAAGCCGTTGTCCAGGGTGACCAGGCCGGTCTGCGGGAGCAGCTTCGAGATGTCGAAGCCGGCGTTGCCCGCAGTGCTCTCGACGACGGGGTACTCGTACTCGCCGTCCTGGTACCGCAGTACTACCGAGTTGTCGCTCACGTCTTCCTCACCGACGAAATGAATCCTCTTCCAAGGTGCCCTGACTGTCTCTACCATCCCCCATCTGGAGGACAGCCGCGCACCCGGGGTGGCCCGAAAGGGCCCTCCCCTACAAAACCTGCCGCCGCAGCCGGTACGAACCGGACAAGATCGGCGCCATCCTAGGCTCTGCCGTAAATCTCTTCACGTCAAGAGAACATTAGAGGCAACCATCCTGTTGGATAATCATCCAGTGGCAAGTCGATGATCGAGCGCGGCGTGCCTCCGACCTGCGCTGACGGCCCGGACGGCCTGCGCGATCGCCTTGCGTGACCCCACCAGCACCACGAGTTTCCGTGCCCTGGTCACGGCGGTGTACAGGAGGTTTCGCTGGAGCATCGTCCAGGCGGACATGGTGACCGGAATCACCACCACCGGATACTCGCTGCCCTGCGAACGGTGGATCGTCACCGCGTACGCGTGGGCCAGCTCGTCCAGCTCGTCGAAGTCGTAGGGCACCTCCTCGTCCTCGTCGGTGAGCACCGTCAGCCGCTGGTCGTCCACGCTGAGGGCGGTCACCACACCCACTGTGCCGTTGAAGACCCCGTTCCGCCCCTTGTCGTAGTTGTTGCGCACCTGCGTGACCTTGTCCCCCACGCGGAACGTCCGCCCGCCGAACCGCCGCTCCGCCAACCCCTCCCTCGCCGGCGTCACCGCCGCCTGCAACAGCGTGTTCAGGTTCCCCGCACCGGCCGGACCCCGGTGCATCGGCGCCAGCACCTGGACGTCCCGCCGCGGATCGAACCCGAACCTCTGCGGGATCCGCCGCGCCACCACGTCCACCGTCAGACCCGCCGCCCGCTCCGCGTCGTCCTCCGCGAACAGGAAGAAGTCCGGCAGACCGTCCGTCAGCGGCGGCCTGCCCTCGTTGATCCGGTGCGCGTTCGTCACCACTCCCGACTGCTGCGCCTGCCGGAAGATCCGGGTCAGCCGCACCGACGGGACCGGGCCGCCGTCCGCCAGCAGGTCCCGCAGCACCTCACCCGCGCCGACCGACGGCAGCTGGTCCACGTCCCCGACGAACAGCAGGTGAGCCCCCGGCGGCACCGCCTTGACCAGCTTGTTCGCCAGGATCAGGTCCAGCATCGAGGCCTCGTCGACCACCACCAGGTCCGCCTCCAACGGCCGGTCCCGGTCGTACGCGGCGTCCCCGCCGGGCTTCAGCTCCAGCAGCCGGTGCACCGTCGACGCCTCCGCCCCGGTCAGCTCCGCGAGCCGCTTCGCCGCCCGGCCGGTCGGCGCCGCCAGCACCACCTTCGCCCGCTTCGCCAGCGCCAGCGTCACGATCGACTTCACCGTGAACGACTTGCCGCAGCCCGGACCGCCCGTCAGCACCGCGACCTTCTCCGTCAGTGCCAGCCGCACCGCCTGCTCCTGCTCCGGCGCCAGCTCCGCCCCCGTCCGCTTCGCGAGCCACTCCAGCGCCACCGGCCAGTCCACCCCCGCGAACCACGGCATCCGGTCCGCGTCCGAACGCAGCAGCCGCAGCACCTGGTTGGCCAGCGAGATCTCCGCCCGGTGGAACGGCACCAGGTACACCGCGGTGATCGGCTCGCCGCCCTCCCCCGGCACCGACTCGCGCACCACCCCCTCCAGCGCCACCAGCTCCGCCAGGCAGTCGATCACCAGCCCCACGTCCACCTGGAGCAGTTTCACGCCGTCCGCGATCAACCGCTCCTCCGGCAGGTAGCAGTGCCCCTGGTCGGTGCTCTGCGACAGCGCGTACTGCAGCCCCGCCTTCACCCGCTCCGGGCTGTCGTGCGGGATCCCCACCGCCTGCGCGATCCGGTCCGCCGTCAGGAAACCGATGCCCCACACGTCCGAGGCCAGCCGGTACGGCTCGTTCCGCACCACCCCGATCGAGCCGTCGCCGTACTGCTTGTAGATGCGCACGGCCAGCGAGGTCGACACCCCCACCCCCTGCAGGAAGACCATCACCTCCTTGATGGCCTTCTGCTCCTCCCACGCCGCCGCGATCTTCTTCGTCCGCTTCGGCCCCAGCCCCGGCACCTCGATCAGCCGGCCCGGCTCGTTCTCGATCACCTCCAGGGTGTCTGCCCCGAACCGCTCCACGATCCGCTCGGCGAACCGCGGACCGATCCCCTTGATCAGCCCCGACCCCAGGTACCGCTGGATGCCCTGGATCGTGGCCGGCAGCACCGTCGTGTAGTTCTCCACCGTGAACTGCCGCCCGTACTGCGGGTGCGAGCCCCACCGCCCGTGCAGCCGCAGCGACTCCCCGACCTGCGCGCCCAGCAGCGCCCCCACCACGGTCAGCAGGTCGTTCGCACCCCGGCCGGTGTCCACCCGAGCCACCGTGTACCCGGTCTCCTCGTTGGCGTACGTGATCCGCTCCAGCACCCCCTCCACCTGGGCGAGCTGGCGCTGCGCGGGTTCCTGTCCCGCCTGCGGCTGCCTGGCCACCGGGACCCCCTTCGACCGGTACGGGCGGACCATTCCGCTACGCACCGTACCGTCCCGGTCGGACACGTCCGGACCGCTCCCGGACGGCACCCCTCCGGCCGCCGTCCGACCTCCGGCCGACCTCCAGCCGCCCCGGTCACGGCCCGTCACGGCCGTGACCGCCTGCCGTGCGGCCCACCGGTGCAGGTGCCAGGCTGGGAGGGGCGGGGGGCCACCGACCGCACCCGTGCCCGCACGGGCCCCGTCCGAGGAGCAGTGCCGCCATGCTCACCACCGACTACCGGCCCGGCGCCCCGATCTGGCTCGACCTCGGCAGCCCCGACACCCGGGCTTCCGCGGACTTCTACACCGCCCTGTTCGGCTGGTCCACCGACTCCGCCGGACCCGAGGCCGGCGGCTACGGCTTCTTCCGGCTCGACGGCCGGACGGTCGCCGCCTTCGGCCCGCTCGTCGAGGAGGGCTCGCTGCCCACGTGGACGGTGTACTTCGCCACGCCCGACGCCGACCGCACCACCGAACTCGTCCGCCAGGCGGGCGGACGCGTCCGGTTCGCGCCCTTCGACGTCTTCACCGCGGGCCGGATGGCCGGCTACACCGACCCGACCGGCGCCGACTTCGCCGTCTGGCAGCCGCACGACACCCGCGGCCTCGACGTGGTCACCGCGGAGGGCAGCCTCTGCTGGACGGAGTGCTACAGCGTCGACGCCGAACGCGCGAAGTCCTTCTACCGCGCGGTCTTCGACTGGCAGGAGCAGGACGTCCCGTTCGGCGAGGCGCTCTACACCGTCCTCACCCCGGCCGGCGGCGGCACCGACGACGCCCACGGCGGCATCATGCAGCTCGGCCCCGAACACACCGCCCGCGGCACCTCGTCCCACTGGCTCCCCTACTTCGAGGTCCCCAACGTCGACGCCGCCCTCGCCATCGCGACCACCCTCGGCGCGACGGTCCGGATCCCCGCCATGGACGTCCACGGCGTCGGCCGGCTCGCCCAGCTCCAGGACCCGCACGGAGCGGTGTTCGCCGTCATCACCAGTGCCAAGCCCGGCGAGTGACGCGGAATCACCCCGGGAAGGGCCGTGAAGGGGTGCTACGGGCGTAGACAGGGGGTGGTGCGGGAGATCGGGGCCCCTATTCTCTGATCATGACCGAGACGACCGTTCTGACGATCCGCCGGGTGACGGAGGCCGATCTGCCGGCCATCGTGGCGATGCTCGCCGACGACCCGCTGGGCGCGACGCGCGAGAGCCCCGACGACCTCACCCCGTACCGCACCGCCCTCGCCCGCATCACCGACGACCCGAACCAGCACCTGGTCGTCGCCGAACGCGCCGGCCGAGCCGTCGGCACGCTGCAGCTGACGCTCGTCCCCGGCCTCTCCCGGAAGGGCTCCACCCGCGCGATCATCGAGGGCGTCCGCATCCACGCCGACGAACGCGGCAGCGGCCTCGGCACCGAACTGATCGAGTGGGCGATCCACCACTCCCGCGAACTCGGCGCCGACCTCGTCCAGCTCACCTCGGACGCCACCCGCACCGACGCCCACCGGTTCTACGAGCGGCTCGGCTTCGTACGGTCGCACTACGGTTTCAAGTACCGGCTCTGACGTCCGGGGAAACGCCCTGAAAAGCCCCCGGAAACGCGAAAAGCCCCTGATCCGAATGGATCAGGGGCTTTTCTTGAATGATTGTTCGGCGGCGTCCTACTCTCCCACAGGGTCCCCCCTGCAGTACCAT
>NZ_JBHWGD010000064.1:16200-51713 GCF_042733235.1 Kitasatospora sp. NPDC059722 | reverse complement strand
GCAAGGTCGGCATGGGCGCCCTGCGCGCCTACCTGCTGATCGCGATGATCATGGTCATCATCAAGGTCGTCCAGACCGCCCTCGGGCACTGAGCCACCGTGAACCCACCGAACGGACGGGGGCGGGCCGAGGGCCTGCCGCCCGTCCGTTCCGCTTTCCCCTCCCGTCCGCCCGCCGTCTCCCCGTAGGAGGTGCCGCCGTGCACACCCTGACCACCGTCGAGTTCCTGGTCCGGCTGGCCACCGGCGTCGCCTGCGGCGCCCTGATCGGCGTCGAACGCCAGTGGCGCGCCCGGATGGCCGGCCTGCGCACCAACGCCCTGGTCGCCGCCGGCGCCACCCTGTTCGTCCTCTACAGCGAGGCCGTCGGCGACACCGGCAGCCCCACCCGGGTCGCCTCGTACGTCGTCTCCGGCATCGGCTTCCTCGGCGGTGGCGTCATCCTGCGCGACGGCGCCGGCGTGCGCGGCCTCAACACCGCCGCCACACTGTGGTGTTCGGCCGCCGTCGGGGTGCTCGCCGCCTCCGGCAAGCTCGAACTCGCCGTCCTCGGCACCCTCGCCGTGCTCGCCGTCCACCTCGTGCTGCGCCCGGCCGGGCGGCTGCTCGACCGCGCCCCGCAGTCCGGCAGCGACCCGGACTCCACCAACCGCGCGACCGTCCACGTGGAGTGCGACCGCAAGTCCGAGGCGCACATCCGGGCCCTGCTGCTCCAGTCCCTGTCGGCCTCCGGGCTCACCCCCACCGGCCTGCGCGCCCGCCGTGCCGACAACGGCGAGGCCACCAGCCTGCGCGCGACCGTCGCCATCACCGGCCAGGTCGCCCCCGCGCTGGAGCAGGTCGTCACCCGGCTCTCCCTCGAACCGGGCGTGCGCGACCTCCACTGGCACGTCGAGGACGAATCGGACGATCCCGGCGCCCCGGCGCTCGCGTGAGGGAGTAGAACGGAGGGACCGTCAGACCGTCCACCGCCAGGAGGCCCGATGCTCACTCCCGACCCCAGGCACGGGCCGCTCGTGCCGCTGCTCCTGGTGCTCACCGTCGTCACCGGCGTGGTCGACGCGGTCAGCTACCTCGCGCTCGGGCACGTCTTCGTCGCCAACATGACCGGCAACGTGGTGTTCCTCGGCTTCGCCCTGGCCGGCGCGGCCAACCTCTCCGCGACCGCGTCGCTCGCCGCCCTCGCCGCCTTCCTCGTCGGCGCCCTGGCCGGCGGGCGCCTCGCCGACCGTCTGCCCGAGCACCGGGGACGGCTGCTGCGGGCGGCGGTGGCGGCCCAGGCGGCGCTCGTCGTCGTGAGCACCGTCCTGGCGGCGGCGGCCGGGCACACCGCCGACCCGGTCCGCTACGCGCTGATCGGGCTGCTCGCCCTGGCGATGGGCGGCCAGAACGCGGTGGTGCGCTCGCTGAAGGTGCCCGACCTGACGACGACGGTGCTGACCATGACGATCACCGCCCTCGCCGCGGACCGCTCCGGCCCCCGCCGGCTGGCCTCCGCGGTCTGGATGCTCGCCGGGGCCCTGCTGGGCGCCCTGCTCGTCCTCCACGCGAACGTCCCGACGGCGCTGGCCCTGGCCTCGGCTCTGCTGGTCGCCGTCGCGGCCGTCCTCCACCGCGCCTCCCGCACCACCCAGCCCTGGGCGGCGCGGCCGTGACCAGGGCGTGTCTCAGGGGTGGTAGATCTCCTTCATCGCCGTGATCTTCCCCTGCTCGTTCCGGTGGACCGCGAAGTACGGCGTGCTGGCCAGCTTGTACGTGGCCAGCTCGGCCGGCGCGATCGTGCGCTCCTTGGTGCCCTTGCCGGTGAACTCGATGACCTGCACCACCGCGTTCTTCGTCAGCTGGTAGCCCGTGGCGTCGCCGGTGGGGGTGTACTCGACGAGCTCCTCGTTCTCCGCCTTGTAGCCGCAGCTCACCGGCGTCAGGGTCACCTTGGTCACGCCGCCCGCGGTGGTCGCGGAGTCGAACTTGACGAAGTCCGGCCGGGCCGGGTCCGGGTGGCAGGGCTTGAGCGCCGCAGAGGCGGTCGGCGCGGGCGTGGTGGGTGCCGCGCTCGCCGTCGGGGCGGGCGCGGGCGCGCCGGAGGCGGCCGTGGTGGGCGCCGGCGAGGCGGCCGCGGGCGCGGGGTCCGGGTCGTCCGGCCCGCAGCCGGTGACGAGTGCGGCCAGGCCCAGCGCGAGCGCGGCGGCCAGGGCGGTGCGGCGGTGCTTCATGTCTGTGGTCCCCCGGGTGCGGTTGGCTGCTCGGGCCTGTCTTCGAACCCCCGCCTGCCGTGCGGCGCGAGACAGGCCTTACGGGAGACGCGGATCGGCCCCGGTCGGTTTCAGTCGTCCTGCCGGTGGCCCGCGCGGCCGCTCCAGAGGGGTTCGAGTCGGGCCCAGGAGCGCGTCCAGGACTCGTCGGACCGCCGTTCGAGGGCCCGGAGCCGCAGGCGGAGCCCGACGACGACGAGCGCGACGAGGGCGAGCAGCGTGCCGGCGCCGATGCAGGTGGCGGACGCGACGACGGCGCCGCGGTCGAGCGGGGGAGCGGTGACGGTGCCGTCGGGGTCGACCCAGATGCGGACGGTGCTGCGGACAGCGGCCGTCCGGGGCGCCTGGACGGTGCCGGTGTGCGGCTGCCCGTCGGGGTACGTCCAGCTCGCCTCGGCCTCGACGCGGCTCTCGTACCCGCCGGCGAGCCGGCCGGCGGAGGTGCCGTGTTGGGGCGGGCCGAGCACGACGGCGTCGACCTGGTGGAGCCGGCCGTGGTCGGCGGCGGCCCGGGGCGCGGCGGAGCGGTAGCTGACGAGGGCGCCGGCGGTGGCGAGGGCGAGGGCGAGCAGCAGTCCCAGCGCGGCGACGGCCCAGGCGCGGGCGCGGGAGCGGTCCACGGACCGGGCGAGCGGTTCGCGCCGTCCGCCGAGGGCCCGTCGCAGCTGGCGGCCGGTCCGCCGCGGGAGCGACGCCGGCCGGGCCGGCCGGGGGCTGCTGGACACGATGACGGCTCCTCAGGTGTGTTGGGACTGTGCAGTGGTGAACGGTGTTCCGTTACCCAATGTCCACCCCGCGCGAACCCGCGCACAAGAGCCGTGCGGGTTCGCACGAACGCGGCGTGTGACGGCCGGGCGCCGGTGGCGGCGGCCTCGGCGGCCGGAACGGGGTGACCGGAACGGGACGTTCGGCCCTCGGCAGGGCGGCGCGGGCGGGGCAGGCTTGGAACCGGGCCGTGCCTCCCGTGCCCGGGTGCAGCCCGGCCCGGTTCGCCGTGGGGGCGTCGGGCCGCGGTGCGCGGCAGGGGGCGGGTGTGGGGCCCGCCTCCTGCCCGCCGTACCCGGGGTTCTGACGTCGCGCCAGGTCAGCGGCTTGTTCTCGCCGGATATACACTCGGAGTATACGCGTGGGGTATGGTCCTCTCCATGAGTGTTCCCTTGACCCTGCTCGGGCTCCTGGAACGGGAGCCGAGCCACGGCTACGACCTCAAGCGCGACTACGACGCCCTGTTCGGCCGCGGCAAACCCCTCCCGTACGGTCAGGTCTACGCGACGCTCGGCCGCCTCGCCCGCGACGGCAAGGTGGTCGCCGGCGAGGCGGAGCCCGGCGACGGTCCCGAGCGCAAGCGCTACGTGATCACCGAGACCGGCGCGACGGAGTTCGAGACCTGGCTGACCGAGCCCGTCGCGCCCGAACCCAACCTGCAGAGCACGCTGTTCACCAAGGTCGTGCTCGCCCTGATGCTCGGCCGCGACGCCCAGGACTACCTGGACACCCAGCGCGCCGCCCACCTGCGCCGGATGCGCGAGCTCACCGACCTGCGCCGCACCGGCCCCCTGGTGGACGCCCTGCTGGCCGACCACGGCCTGTTCCACCTGGAGGCGGACCTGCGCTGGATCGACCTCACCGCCGCCCGCCTGGGCGCCCTCGCCGCGGAGGTGCGGCGATGACCGCCGTGATCGAGGCCCGCGACATAGCCCTGTCCTTCGGGGAGACACCCGCGCTGCGCGGGGCCAGTCTCTCGGTCGAGGCCGGCGAGGTGCTGGCCGTCATGGGCCCGAGCGGGTCGGGCAAGTCGACGTTATTGCACTGCCTGGCCGGCATCCTGGTGCCCGACGCCGGCGAGGTGCACTTCGACGGACAGCGGATCGACACCATGGCCGAGGCCCGGCGCAGCGCCCTGCGCCGGGACCGCTTCGGCTTCGTGTTCCAGTTCGGCCAGCTGGTGCCGGAGTTGACGGCCGAGGAGAACGTCGCCCTGCCGCTGCTGCTGAACGGCGTGCGCCGCGCCGCCGCGCTGGCCGACGCCCGGCCGTGGTTCGCCAGGCTCGGCCTGGACGGCATGGAGAAGCGCCGCTCCGGCGAGCTGTCGGGCGGTCAGGCGCAGCGCGTCGCCCTGGCCCGCGGCCTGGTGGCCCGCCCACAGGTGCTCTTCGCCGACGAGCCGACCGGCGCCCTGGACTCGCTGACCGGCGAGCAGGTGATGGACCTGATGGTCGCCTCGGCCCGCGAACAGGGCACGACCGTCGTCCTGGTGACCCACGAGCCCCGCGTCGCCGCCTACGCCGACCGCGAGGCGATCGTGCGCGACGGCTCGGCCCGGGTGCTCTCGGCGGGACCGGTGGCGGGGTCGGTGGCGGGGCAGGCGGCCGGACCGGTGGCGGGACCGGTGGCGCCGTGATCGCCTTCTCGCTCCGCCTGGCCGTCAGCGGCGGCCGGGAGGCGCTGGCCCGGCTGGCGATGATCGCGGCGGCCGTCGCGATCGGCGTCGGCCTGCTGCTCTCCACGTTCGCGAGCGTCAACGCGATCGGCCGGGCCAACGAGCGCCAGCTGTGGATGAATTCGGGCACCAAGAGCCGGGCCGAGGCGCCGGCCGCCGTCGACCCGCTCTGGTGGTACGCGCACGGCGACTTCTACGACGGCAAGGAGGTCTTCGAGGTCGAGGTCGCCCCGACCGGCCCCACCTCGCCCGTCCCGCCGGGCCTGACCGGGCTGCCGGCCCCCGGCGAGTACTACGCCTCGCCCGCGCTGGAGAAGCTGCTGCGCGACGTCCCGGCCGTCCAACTGGGCGACCGCTTCCCCGGCCGGCTCGCCGGCACCCTGGGCGACGCCGCGCTGCCCTCCCCGGACAGCCTGTCGGTCGTCATCGGCCGCACGGCGGACGAGGTCAGGGCGGGGCCGCGCGCCCGGCAGATCACGACGATCGCCACCACCCTGCCCGCCGACTGCGACAACGACTGCTTCGGCCACGGCGTGCGCGGCGACGCGATGACGCTCATCCTCACCGTGGTGGCCGGCGCGCTGATCTTCCCGGTGCTGATCTTCATCGGCACCGCGACCCGGCTGTCCGCCGCCACCCGCGAACAGCGCTTCGCCGCGATGCGGCTGGTGGGCGCGACACCCCGGCAGGTCTCGGTGATCTCGGCGGTCGAGTCCACGGTGGCGTCGGCGGCCGGGACGGTGCTCGGCTTCGCGCTCCACGCGGCGCTGCGCCCGCTGGTGGCCGAGGTCCCGTTCACCGGGAGCCGGTTCTTCACCTCCGACCTGACCTTGACCGTCCCGCAGGTGCTCGGCGCCGTGGTGGGCGTGCCGGTGGCGGCGGCGCTCGCCGCCCGGTTCGCGCTGCGGCGGGTCACGATCTCGCCGCTGGGCGTCTCCCGCCGGGTGACGCCGAAGCCGCCGAGCGCCTGGCGGGTGGTCCCGCTGCTGGCGGGGCTGGGCGAGCTCGGCTACTTCGTCGACAACCGCCCGCCGACCACCAACGGTCAGTCGGCGGCCTACCTGACCGGCTTCCTGCTCGTGATGCTCGGCCTCGTGGTGGCCGGCCCGTGGCTGACGATGGTCGTCGCCCGGGCGGTGGCCCGGCGGACCGGCCGGCCGGCCTCGCTCATCGCGGTGCGCCGCCTCGCGGACGACCCGAAGGCCGGGTTCCGCTCGGTGGCCGGGCTGGTGCTGGCGCTGTTCGTGGTCACCTCGACGGTGAGCGTCATCGGTACGATCAACGCCAACCGCGGTGCGCTGAGCGGTGATCCGGAGATCCGCAAGGCCGTCGTCCACGCCCCGTCGTTCGACCTCTTCCGCTCGGACGCGATGGGCACCGTGCCCGACTCCGTGCTCGCCTCCGCCCGCGCCGTGCCCGGCTTCCGCGGCCTGGCACTGGCCCACGACAACCCGGCCGGGCTCGGCCGGGAGTACCACGGCTCCGAGGCCATGCCCGCGCCCGCGCTGGTGCTCTGCCCGGAGCTGGCGCAGGTCCCGGTGATCGGCCACTGCGCGCCGGGCGCGGCCGTCGCCCTCGTCCCGCTCTGGCAGTTCGTCGACCTGAGGGAGGCGAGCGCCCAGGAGTGGCCCGCCGCTCCGATCTCCGTGCAGGACGCCGCCGCGCTGCCGGTGCGCATGGTCTACACGACCACCGACGGTTCGTCGGCGGCCATGGAACAGCTGCGGACGCTCTTCACCAGGGCCTACCCGACGTACGAGGCGCGGATGGCCGCCGACTGGGGCACCGTGTCGCAGAAGCAGCTCCAGGGCTGGCGCCAACTCGCGAACGTCGTCCTGCTGACCACCCTGCCGATCGCCGGGTGCAGCCTCGCGGTGAGCGTGGTCGCCGGACTCTCCGACCGCAGGCGGCCGTTCGCCATCCTGCGGCTGACCGGGGCGCCGCTGCGGCTGCTGCAACGGGTGATCGGGCTGGAGAGCGCGCTGCCGCTCCTGGTGGTCGCGGCGATCTCGATCGGGACGGGCTTCGCGGCGGCGGCGATGTTCCTCACGTCGCAGATGGACTACGACCTGGTGTCGCCGGGCGCGCTCTACTACGGGCTGACGGGCTTCGGCCTGCTCGCCTCGCTCGGCATCATCGCCTCGACGCTGCCGCTGCTGAGGCGGATCACCGGGCCGGAGGCGGCGCGCAACGGCTGACGGGCGGGATCCGGTCGAGCGGCTGGTGTCCCGGGGCAGCAGGGGAGCCCCGGGACACCGGTGTGCTCCGGCTCAGCCGATCCGGTAGCCGTGCGTGCCGGGGCGGCGCACCCCGTCCATGCCCGGCAGCCACGCGCCGAGGACGAGGGCGGACGGGTAGAACATCGGCTCCGGCAGGGCGTCCACCGCGAAGCGCTCCCAGCCCGCGCACGCGTGCGGCTCGGTGACCAGCGCCTCGGCGAGGCTCGGCGGCGCGAGCACGGCGGCGGTCAGCCGGGGCCGGCCGAGCTCGTGGTCGAGCAGCACGGCCAGCACCCGCATCTCGTCGGCCGGCAGCACGATGCCGGTCTCCTCGGCGAGTTCGCGCGCCGCCGCCTGCTCGAAGGACTCGCCCGGCTCCTCCACCTTCCCGCCCGGCAGGCTCCAGGTGGGCGGCTCGCCGGCGGTGGTGCGGCGGCCGACCAGCACCCGGCCGTCCCCGGTGGGCACGATGACGCCGGCGCCGAGCATCGGCGCGACCGTCCGGGCGGGGGCTGCCGGTCCGGGTGAGGTGGAGGTCAACTCGCGTTCTCCTTCGGGTGGTTACCAGTTGCCGCGCTCGTAGTCCTTGAGGAAGCAGCCGTACAGGTCCTCGCCCCGCTCGCCGCGCACGATCGGGTCGTAGACCCGGGCCGCGCCGTCGACCAGGTCGAGCGGGGCGTGGAAGCCCTCGTCCGCCAGGCGCATCTTGTCCGGGTGCGGGCGCTCGTCGGTGATCCAGCCGGTGTCGACGGCGGTCATCAGGATGCCGTCGCTCTCGAACATCTCCTGCGCGCTCGTGCGGGTCAGCATGTTGAGCGCGGCCTTCGCCATGTTGGTGTGCGGGTGGCCGGCGCCCTTGTAGCCGCGGGTGAAGACGCCCTCCATCGCGGACACGTTCACCACGTACTTGCGGCGCGACGAGGACGCGGCCATCGTCTGGCGGAGCCGGCTGATCAGGATGAACGGCGCGGTGGAGTTGCAGAGCTGCACCTCCAGCAGCTCCATCGGGCCGACCTCCGAGACGGTCTGCACCCAGCTGTTGGTGTCCGCGAGGTCGGGTACCAGGCCGCCGGCGTCGATCGCGGTGCCGGCCGCGATCCGGGCGGGCGTCGCGGAGCCGGTGACGAGCGCGAGCGAGGTGACGTCCTCGGCGGCCATCCGCAGGTCGGCCCCGCCCGCCTGGTGGGGGAGCGCGGGCAGGTCGACGCTGCCGCTGCCGAAGCGGCCGATGGTGGTGGCCTGCGGGAGCTCGCCGGCCGGCAGCGGCGCGGTCTCGGCGGCGACCAGCTCGCGGTAGGACTCCGGCGGGCGGCGGACGGTCTGCGCGGCGTTGTTGATCAGGATGTCCAGCGGGCCGTCGGCGGCGACCTCGTCCGCGAGCGCCATGACCTGGGCCGGGTCGCGCAGGTCGATCCCGACGATCTTGAGGCGGTGGATCCACTGGTCGCTGTCCGGCATCGCCTTGAAGCGGCGGATCGCGTCGTTGGGGAAGCGCGTGGTGATCGTGGTGTGGGCGCCGTCGCGCAGCAGCATCAGCGCGATGTACATGCCGATCTTGGCCCGGCCGCCGGTCAGCAGCGCGCGCTTGCCGGTGAGGTCGGCGCGGGCGTCCCGGCGGGCCCGGTTGAGCGTCGCGCAGGGCTGGCACAGGTTGTGGTAGAAGGCGTCGACCTCGACGTACCGCTTCTTGCAGGTGTAGCAGGAGCGGGGCCGCTCCAGGATGCCCGCGATCTCGGTCGTGGTGACGGTGGTCAGGCCGAACGCGCCGGCCGTCTCGTCGTCGATCCTGGTCGGCGCGCCGGTGGCCGTGCGGGCGGTGACCTCGCGGTCGTTGGCGGTCTTGCGGGCCCGGGTCTCCTGGCGGCGGCGCTGCTTGAGCGTGCGGAATATGCCGCCGACGGCCTGGCGGACGGTGATCGCGTCCGGGTGGTCGACGTGCAGCTCGTCCAGCTCCGCGATCACCTCGAGACAGAGCCGCAGGCGCTCGGGATCGAGGCCGGGACCGTAGTCGATCTCCTCCTCGATGCCCTCGACCGGGCTCTCCCGGAGGTGCTGTGCCGCTACTTGCTGATCGATGCCCACGCCCGCTGCCGTTTCCCGTTTCGCCTCGCCGTTACCGCGTGAATGCTACGGGAGTCGCCCCGGCCGGGGCGAAAGGTCGATCGTTTGGACGATCATCCAAGTCTACGCGCGAAGCTTTGATCTTGATTTGTGCACAGCGCCAGCAATCGTCCCCGAACTGGCTTTTGTCCCGACCCTCCCGGAGAATCGAATGTTGGGTGCCGGGCGCCCGAGTGCGCCCCGGCGGCATCGCCGCAACCGCACCCGAGGTGTACCTTCTCCCAGCCAGAGAGCCCCATTTCATGCGCTTCCTGAACGACCTCAAGCCCTCGTACGACCTGACGTACGACGACGTCTTCATGGTCCCCAGCCGTTCCGCCGTGGGCTCCCGGCAGGCAGTCGACCTCTCCTCGAACGACGGCACCGGCACCACCATCCCGCTGGTCGTCGCCAACATGACCGCCATCGCGGGCCGCCGGATGGCCGAGACCGTCGCCCGTCGCGGCGGCCTGGTCGCCATCCCCCAGGACATCCCCACCGAGGTCATCGCCGAGGTCATCGCCTGGGTCAAGCAGCGCCACCTGGTGTTCGACACCCCGATCACCCTCGCCCCCGGCGCCACCGTCGCCGAGGCCCTGTCGCTGCTGCCCAAGCGCGCGCACGGCGCCCTCGTGGTCGTCGAGGACGGCAAGCCCGTCGGCGTCGTCACCGACTCCGACTGCCAGGGCGTCGACCGCTTCACCAGCCTCGCCGACATCATGTCCCGCGACCTGCTGCTCCTCGACGAGGACGTCGACCCGCGCGCCGCCTTCGAGAAGCTCTCCGAGGCCCACCGCAAGCTCGCCCCGGTCGTCGACGCCGAGGGCCGCCTCATCGGCATCCTCACCCGCAAGGCCGCGCTGCGCGCCACCCTGTACACCCCGGCCGTCGACGCCGCCGGCAAGCTGCGGATCGCCGCCACCGTCGGCATCAACGGCGACGTGGCCGGCAAGGCCAAGGCCCTGATCGAGGCCGGCGCCGACGTGCTGGTCGTCGACACCGCGCACGGCCACCAGGAGAGCATGATCAGCGCGCTGCGCGCCGTGCGCGGCCTGGACCCGCAGATCCCGATCGTGGCCGGCAACGTCGTCTCCGCGGCGGGCGTGCGCGACCTCGTCGAGGCGGGCGCCGACATCCTCAAGGTCGGCGTCGGCCCGGGCGCCATGTGCACCACCCGCATGATGACCGGCGTCGGCCGCCCGCAGTTCTCCGCCGTCCTGGAGTGCGCCGCCGAGGCGCGCCGGCTCGGCAAGCACGTGTGGGCCGACGGCGGCGTCCGCCACCCGCGCGACGTCGCCATGGCGCTGGCCGCCGGCGCCTCCAACGTGATGATCGGCTCCTGGTTCGCCGGCACCTACGAGTCCCCGGGCGACCTCCACACCGCCGCCGACGGCCGCCAGTACAAGGAGAGCTTCGGCATGGCCTCGGCCCGCGCCGTGAGCAACCGCACCGCCCAGGACTCCACCTACGACCGCGCCCGCAAGGCGCTGTTCGAGGAGGGCATCTCGCACTCCCGGATGTTCATCGACCCGACCCGCCCGGGCGTCGAGGACCTGATCGACTCGATCGTGGCCGGCGTGCGCAGCTCCTGCACCTACGCGGGCGCCAACACGCTGGAGGAGTTCCACGAGAAGGCGATCGTCGGCGTCCAGAGCGCGGCCGGCTACGCCGAGGGCAAGCCGCTGCACTCCAGCTGGGCCTGATCCGCACGGGCGGCGCGTGCGCCCGCCCCGCCACCGTTCTCGGGTTCGCCGACCGGCCGGTTCCTCGCTTCGGGGAGCCGGCCGGCGGCCGTTCCCGCGGCCGTTCCCGCAGCCGTTCCTGCGGCCGGGTCGTGGTGGACGCCGTCGTGCAGGCCGAGCGGCAGCAGGAGCGCGCGGCCGAGCAGCCCCACCGAGCCGTCCAGCGCGGCGGCGAAGGCGTGCGCGGCGCACGGCACCCGGCGCAGCTCCCACAGCGCCCGCACCGCCGACCAGGCCGCCTCGCGGGCGGCGTCCACCGACCAGGCGCCCAGCAGGTGCGCGAGCGGCGCGGCCGGCTCCGGCAGCCCGTGCGCGCCCAGCAGCTGCTCCCGGACGGCGGCCTCCACCTCGGCCAGCACCCCGTTGACCCGGTGGTAGTCGTCCTCGACGTCCTCCGGTTCGCAGCCGAGCCGCCCGCACGCGTCCAGGACGGCCAGCGGGAGGTCGTGCTGGATGTGGGCGTTCATCCCGGCCAGGGCGAACTGCAGCGGGTGCACCCCGGTGTGGGCGCGCAGCTCGAACAGCGGCCGCCAGCAGGCGGGCGGCTCCCGCCCGGCGGCGTCGGCCGCCACCGCGAGCAGGTACCGCCCCGCGAACACCACGTCCAGCTCGGCCACCGCCGCCGGATCGGCGAAGTACGGACCACCGAGCCGCTCCCGGACCGCCTCCGTGACGGTGAGGTAGGCCCGGTTGAACACCGCCACCCCGTCCTCCGGCGGCAGCCCCGCCCCGAGCGCCCGCAGCCGGGCGACCACCCCGTCGACCGTGCCGTCCGGGTTCGTGACGTTTACTGCCGTGTCGTTCGCTCCTGTGCTCGCCGCCGCACCGGGCATGCGCCACCCTCCGATGTCGATCGTGCACTGATCGCATCATCGTGGCAGTGTGCCCGGCCGACCGGAGCGCGCGGCGCGCAGCCGACCGGGGGACGGTCGACGGAGGGGCGGCGGCGTCAGCCCAGCTCGTACTCCAGGACGTAGGTGTGCGCGCCGTCCTCGCCGACGGTCAGGTGGAACTCCCCGGTGAGCCCGGCCAACTCGCCCGAGCCGGTGCCCGGGACGACGCGTATCGTCACACCGGTGGTGTCCCAGGCGGCGTGCTGGAGCACGAACGAGCCCTTCCGCCCGTCCAGTTCACCCGTCACGTGCTCCACCGCGACGTACGAGGCCGGCGCGCCCGCGGCGTCCCCGACGGACGTCATCCGCACCTCGCTCGTGCCGGTGATCCCGCCGGTGAACGTCTTGGCGATCCGGATCCGGCCGAACGCCGCACCCGCCCGCTCCTCCGTCTCCACCGGCTCGAAGGCGGTCAGCTCGAACGCCCCGCTCGCCCTGTGCCCCATGGCGCTCTCCCCTCGACGAACGTCTCCGCGACCGACACCCCGTCGACCGCGATCAGAGCCTTGCACACAGCTCTGACAATCGCGCCCCACGCGGGTGAATGCCCTGGTCAGCGCTCCGCGCGCTGCTCCCAGCGGATCGCGAGCAGCGCCGCGTCGTCCGCGAGCCCGGCCGGGCCGACCCAGTCGTCGACGTCCGCCAGCACGCCGTCCAGCAGGTCCGCCGGCTGCCCCGCGTGCAGGCCGGGCAGCCGCTGCGCCAGCGGGTAGAACACCCCGTCGGCGTTCCGGGCCTCCGAGACCCCGTCGGTGTACAGGAGCAGCAGATCGCCCGGCCGCGCCTCGAAGCGCCCCACCGGGTAGCGGCCGCCGGTCAGCCCGAGCAGTCCCAGCGGCGGCGCCGCCTCCTCCGGCTCCAGCTCGCCCACCACGCCCGCGCGGCGCAGCAGGGGGTGCGGATGGCCGCAGTTCACGACCGTCACCGGCTCCCGGCCCGGCGGCACGCTCAGCAGCAGCGCGGTCGCGAACCGCCCGTCGCCCGGTCTCGCGGCGAGCGCCGCGTCCAGGCGCTCCGCGAGCCGCCCGAGGTCGGGCTCGGTCCGCGCGCCCTCCCGGAACACCCCCAGCACGTCCGCCGCCGTCTCCACCGAAGGCAGCCCGTGGCCCTGGACGTCCCCGAGCAGGATCCGCACCCCGAACCGGGTGTCGAGGACGGCGTACAGGTCCCCGCCGATCCGGGCCTCGGCCGCCGCCGCCACGTACCGCACGGCCAGCCGCAGCCGGCCGATCCGCTCCGGCGGCGGCCGCAGCAGCGCCCGCTGCGCCGCCTCGGCCACCGTGCGGACCTGGAACAGTTCCCGCTCGCGCGCCGCCACGAGCAGCACGTTGGCGGCGCTGGCCAGGGTCGCGGCGAGGACGGTCACCAGCACGCTGACCCGGACGGCGGTCGGCAGCTGCTCGTTGGCGCTCTCCAGCGTGCCCACGGCCAGCAGCGCCGCCGCACCGACCAGGAGCGGCACCCGCGCCTTCCTGGTGGTGGCCCCGGCCAGCACCGGGGCGACCGCGAGCAGCGGCGAGAGCGTCGTGCCGGGCCCGCTCACCAGGTCGGCCACGACGGCCCCGGCGAGCAGCAGGAACGCGCCGTACAGCAACCCCCGCGTCCGCCGGGGCAAGTGCAACGGCGGCAAGTCCCCCGGCTCGTCCTCCTCCTCGATCACCCCTCCACTGTCCCCGCGCCCCCGACACCCGGCACCCAGGGCGTGTCTTTCGGAGCAGGCCGGGTGCCACCCACGCGGTCAGGGACTCCGGCCGCGCCCCCGTCGGCCGGGCCGTCAGCCGCCCGGCTAGGCTGGGTGACCGAGATGAGACGCAAGAGCCGCCGCCCGGCCTCCCCCCTTCCGCAGCGCAACGGTGTGGACCCCGTGCACCTGCGACTGCCGATCGAGGGGCCCTGGGAGACCGTCCGGGCGTACCTCGTCGAGCGGCTGGCCGCCGTCGGCACGGCGCGCGTCGACGCCGCGCTGCACGGGCGGGAGATCGTGGGCGAGGACGGGCCGGTCGCGCCGGACGACCCGTTCCGGCCCGGCGGGCACCTGTGGTTCTACCGGGACCTCCCCGACGAGGTTCGGGTGCCGTTCGAGCTCGCCGTCGTGCACCGCGACGAACACCTGGTCGTCGTCGACAAGCCGCACTTCCTGGCCACCACCCCGCGCGGCAAGCACGTCGTCGAGACGGCGCTGTCGCGGCTGCGGCACGGCCTCGACCTGCCCGCGCTCAGCCCCGCACACCGGCTCGACCGCCTCACCGCCGGGCTCGCCCTGTTCGTCGTGCGGCCCGAGGAGCGCGGCGCGTACCAGACGCTCTTCCGCGACCGGCTGGTCCGCAAGGAGTACGAGGCCGTCGCGCCCTTCGACCCCGGGCTGAGCCTGCCGCGGACCGTCCGCAGCCACATCGTGAAGGAGCGCGGGGTGATCGCGGCCCGGGAGGTCGACGCCCCGCCGAACAGCGAGAGCCGGATCGACCTGCTGGAGCGGCGCGACGGCCTCGGCCGCTACCGGCTCCGGCCGCTCAGCGGGCGCACGCACCAGCTGCGGCTGCACATGTCCGGCCTGGGCGTGCCGATCCTGGGCGACCCGGTGTACCCGGTGGTGCTGCCCGAGCCGGCCGCGGACGACTTCCGCCGGCCGCTCCAACTGCTCGCCTCCGTCGTCGAGTTCACCGATCCCGTGACCGGCCGCGAGCACCGCTTCGAGAGCCGTCGCGCCCTGTCCGCCTGGACCGACCCGGAGGGCTGGGCGGCCGGGGCCGGGGGCTCCTGACCGTCGGACCCCGGCGCCCTACGTCGGACCCGGCGCCCTAGGACCAACGGACGACCGGGTCCCGGTCCCGGTGGCCGATCCGGCACCCGGACGCTCGGAGCGATCGTGGGGGCATGAACGCAGCACAGCACACCGCCCCCGCCACCCCCGCCACCCCCACCACCCCCACCCGCGTCGCCGTCGTCACCGGGGCCTCCCGAGGACTCGGCCTGGCCCTCGCCGAGGCGCTCGCCGCCGACGGGTGGCAGCTGGTGATCACCGCCCGGGGCGCCGCCGGGCTCGCCGCCGCCGAGGCCCGGCTGGGCGCCGTCACCAGGGTCGTCGCGCTGCCCGGCTCGATCGTGGACGACGACCACCGCGCCCGCCTCGCCGAGGCCGCCGCCGGGCTCGGCGGCGCGAGCCTCCTGATCAACAACGCCGGGACCCTCAACGGCACGGACGACGCGCGCGCCGAACCGCTGCCCAGGATCGCAGACGCGCCGCTGCCCGAACTCCTGGAGACGTTCGAGGTCAACGCCCTCGCCCCGATCGCGCTCACCCAGCTCGTCCTGCCGCAGCTGCGCGCCCACGGCGGCGCGGTGCTGAACATCAGCTCCGACGCGGCCGTCGTGCCGTACGTCGGCTGGGGCGGCTACGGCGCGAGCAAGGCGGCGCTCGACCTCGCCACCGCCGTACTCGCCAGGGAGGAGCCGGAGTTGCGGGTCTGGGCGGTCGATCCGGGCAGCATGCGGACCGAGATGCTCCAGGCGGCGAGCCCCGGCGAGGACATCTCCGGCGAGCCGCTGCCGGAGGAGGTCGCCCCCGCCCTGCTCGGCCTGCTCAGGGACGGCGCGCCGTCCGGCCGGTACCGGGCGGAGGACCTCGCAGCGGACCGCACGGGGGACCGCACGGCGGACCGTGCGGCGGATCTCGCAGCGGTCCGAGGTGGGCGATGACCGTCCTCACGGAGCTCGGCCCCGACTTCACCGTCCCGCCCGAACTCTCCGCCCCCGCACCGGCGGAGGCCCGCGGCCGGGCGCGCGACGGCGTCCGGATGCTGGTCGGACGGCGCGAGCGCGACACCGTGGAGCACCACCGCTTCACCGACCTGCCCGACGTGCTGCGCCCCGGCGACCTGCTGGTGGTCAACAACTCCGCAACGATCCCGGCGGCCCTGCCCGGACGGCTGCCCGACGGAACGCCGGTCGCACTGCACCTGTCCTCGGCCCAGCCGGACCAACGCGGAGCGTTCCTGGTGGAGTTGCGCCGCGTCGTGCCCGGGAGGGCGGCGGAGTACTACCCGCCCGAGGACAGCCCGGCCCGCCCGGGCCTGCGGATCGGCCTGCCGGCCGGCGGTGCCGCCGAGTTGACCACCCCGTTCACCGCCCGCCTCTGGTACGCCGAACTCGACCTCCCCGCAGCGCTGTTGCCGTACCTGTCACTCCACGGCCGGGCGATCCGGTACGGCTACGTGGACCGCGACTGGCCGATGGAGGCCTACCAGACGGCGTTCGCCACCATCCCCGGCAGCAGTGAAATGCCCAGTGCCGCACGCCCGTTCACGACGGAGGTGGTCGCCCGCCTGGCCGGCCGCGGCGTGCTGCTCGCGCCGATCACCCTGCACACCGGCGTCGCGTCCCCGGAGGCGCACGAGGCGCCGTACGCGGAGCGGTTCCACGTCCCGGCGGCGACCGCCCGACTGGTGGGCCACGTCCGGGCGGGCGGCGGCCGGGTGATCGCCGTCGGCACCACCGCGGTGCGGGCGCTGGAGTCCGCCGCCGACCCGGACGGGACGGTCCACGAGGCCGACGGCTGGACGGAGTTGGTCATCACCCCCGAGCGCGGCGTCCGGGCGGTCGACGGTCTCCTGACCGGCTGGCACGAGCCGCGGGCCTCCCACCTCCAGCTCCTGGCCGCCGTCGCCGGCCTTCCGCTCCTCGCCCGCTGCTACCGCGAGGCCGTCCGGAGCCGGTGCCTCTGGCACGAGTTCGGCGACGTCAACCTGCTCCTGCCGGCCTGACGGCGCGTCAGGCGAAGAGCGTCCGCGCGACGTGGTCGGTGTCGAGGTACTCACGGACGGCGGTGATCAGCCCGTTCTCGACGGTGAACACGGCCGCGCAGTGGTTCTCGTACGCGCTGCCGTTCGCGGCCGTCCCCTTGGAAGTCCACTCGGCGAGGGCCTTCGGGCCGTCCGCGAGAACCTGGGTGAGCGTCACCTCCAGCGGGGTGTCGGGGGCGAACAGGGCGCGCGCGCCGACGAGGAACTCGCTGAAGATGGCTTCCTTGCCGCGCCACACCCGCGACA
Source organism: Kitasatospora sp. NPDC059722 (assembly GCF_042733235.1). NCBI lineage: Bacteria > Bacillati > Actinomycetota > Actinomycetes > Kitasatosporales > Streptomycetaceae > Kitasatospora > Kitasatospora sp. NPDC059722. Next base: position 35,023 of record NZ_JBHWGD010000064.1, on the reverse strand, counting down.
GGGGGAGGGTGCCCGGGTACTCCCAGGTGGCGTCGTCGGCGAAGCAGGCGACGGCGGTGTCGAGGTCACCCCCGGCGATCGCGGTGACGTAGGCGGTGACGACGGTGCGGGCGTCGAGCTGCTGGTTCACGGTGGCTCCTCTGGTGTCCTCCGGTGGGGCTGTCCCGCCGTGCCACCAGACAACCGCGCAGGCACCGCACCGGGCCAACAACCGCAGTGCGGGGCCGACAATCGACCGTTGTCGTCGCAGGCCACGCGTGGTTCAGGAGGTGCCCGTCGTGCCGGGCGGCAGCTCCAGCTCGAACCAGACCACCTTGCCGTCCCCGGTTCGCCGGCTGCCCCAGCGGTGGGCGAGCTCGTTGACGAGGTGCATGCCGCGCCCGCCCTCGTCCTCGGACCTGGCGGGCCGCATGCGCGGGGCCTCGCCCTCCTGGTCGGCGACCTCGACGGTGAGCATCCGGTTGCAGAACAGCCGTAGCTGGGTGGGGGATCCGGCGTGGACGAGGGCGTTGGTGATGAGTTCGCTGGTGAGCAGCTCGGCCCAGTCGGCGAGGGCGTCGAGCCCCCAGTCGGCGAGCGTCGTGCGGGTGAAGCGGCGGGAGTGCGCGACCATGGCGCGGTCGCCGCTGAGCGGCAGGGTCGCGATCCGGTCCGCGCCGACCGGGCGGACCTGGGCCATGATGACGGCGATGTCGTCCTCGGCGGTGCGGCCGGTGAGTTCGGCGAGGACGGCGTCGCAGGTCTGCTCCAGGGAGCGGCGCCGGTCGGCGATCGTGCGGCAGAGCAGTTGGATGCCCTCGTCGATGTCGCGGCCCCGGCGTTCGACGAGCCCGTCGGTGTAGAGCGCGAGGATGGCCTCCTCGGGGAGGGTGAACTCGACGCTCTCGAACGGGACTCCGCCGACGCCGAGCGGCGCGCCGGGCGGCAGCTCGATCGTCCGGGCGCGTCCGCCGGGCTCGGCGACGACCGGCGGCAAGTGTCCGGCGCAGGCGGCGGTGCAGTGGCGGTCGACGGGGTCGTAGACGACGCACACGCAGGTCGCGAACTGCCCGTCCCCGAGTGCGATGGTGGCCTCGTCGAGCCGGTGCAGGACGCGCGCCGGGTCGAGGTCGAGGGTGATCAACGTGCGGGCGACGGTGCGCAGTTGGCCCATGGTGGCGGCGGCCCGGATGCCGTGTCCCATGACGTCGCCGACGATCAGCGCGACCCGCCCGGAGGGCAGCGGAACGACGTCGAACCAGTCGCCGCCGACCTCGCTGACGACACTGCTCGGCAGGTAGCGGTAGGCGATGTCCAGGCCGAGCGTGCGGTGGATCTCCTGCGGCAGCAGGCTGCGCTGGAGGGTGAGCGCGGTGTCCCGCTCGCGCCGGTAGAGCCGTCCGTTGTCGATCGCGAGGGCGGTGCGGGCGGCGAGCTCCTCGGCCAGCGCCTGGTCGGCCGGCCCGAACGGCACCGGGTTGGCCATGCGGATGAACTCCGCCCCGCCGAGCACGAGTCCGCGCGCCACCAGCGGCACCATCAGGTACGAGTGCACCCCCGCCGCCAGCCCGGGCTCCACCCGGTCGGGCGAGGCGACGATCCGGCGCAGGTCGTCCTCGGTGACCTCGGAGACGAGGATCGACCGCCCGCTGCGCAGGCTCTCGGCGTACAGCGCGGCGGACTGCGACGTCTCGCCGACGGAGTCCGCCGCGCCGGTCATGGTGCCCGAGGGGCCGACCTCGCCGACCGCGACCGCCCGCATCAGCACCGAGCCGTCGGGCGGGACGGGCCCCGGCTCCTCGCCGCCGAGCACCGCGTCGCGCAGGTCGACGGTGACGAAGTCGGCGAAGCGCGGGATCACGACCTCCACCAACTCCCGTGCGGTGTTGTGCAGATCGAGCGTGGTGCCGATCCGGGTGCTGGCCTCGTTGAGCAGCGACAGCCGCTGCTGCGCGGCCCATGCCTCGTCGAGCGCGCGCTGGCGGGCCGCGGCGGCGTCGCGCTCGCGGGTGAACAGCAGCGCGTTGTCGATGGACACGGCCGCCCGCACCGCCAACTCCCCGGCCAGCGCCAGGTCGTCGTCCTCGTAGGGGCGCTCGACGAGGGTGCGGTAGAAGCCCGCGACGCCGACCGGAGTGCCGCGCGCGATCAGCGGGACCACCATGAACGAACGGACGTTCTGCTCGCGCACCGCGGCGGTGCGCACCGGGTCGTCGGCGAACCAGGCCAGCCCCTCGGCGTCCATCCGCGGCACCAGCACGGGCTTGCGGTTCGCCAGCGCCCACGCGTACGGCGAGCCGGGCCGGAAGCGCTGCACGCCACCGGTCCGGTCGATCGGGCGCAGGGTGGAGCCGTGCACGGAGTGGAAGGCCATCCGGCGCAGGAGCGCGGAGCCGTCCCCGGAGGGGCGGGCCTCACGCTCGCCGCGGACGAGGTCGTCCAGCACCTCGACGACCACCGTGTCGGCCAGCCTGGGCGTCGCCACCTCGGCCAACTCCTGCGCGGTGCGGTCGATTTCGAGCGTGGTGCCGATCCGGGCGGACGCCACGTTGACCAGCGCCAGCCGCTCCTGCGCGGCCTTCGCCTCCCGCAGCGCCTGCTGGCGGGCGAGGACGGTCTGGTGCTGGCGCAGGTACAGCCGGGCGTTGTCGATCGCGACGGCGGCGCGCGAGGCCAGCTCGTCACCGAGCGTGATGTCCGCCTCGGCGAAGGACTCCCGGGCGCCGCGCCGCGAGTACACGATCATGCCGAGCGTCGTGCCGCGCGCCACCAGCGGGGTGATCCGCACCGAGCGCGGCCGGTCGCCGAGCGCGGCCTGGCGGCGGCTCTCGGTGATGCCCTCGCTGAGCAGCGGCAGCTCCCAGGACGGCACGACGACCGTCCGCCCGGTGGCGAGCGCCCGCGCGTACGGGGAGTCGTGGGGGAGCTCGTACACCGCGTCGACGGGCAGGGCCTCCGCCGGGTACAGCGGATCGGTGGACGCGAGGGCCAGCCGGCGCACCAGCAGCGGGACGAGCCGGTCGGTCGGCTCGACGTTGCGCCCGGCGACCAGCGCCTCCAGGGCGAACACGCCGCTGATGTCGGCCACCCTCGGGACCATCGCGTCGGCCAGCTCGCGGGCGGTCTGCCGCAGGTCGAGCGTGGTGCCGATGGAGGCCGTCGCGTCGACGAGCAGGGCCAGCCGCTCCTGTGCGCGGGCGGCGCGGGCGTCGGCGTGGAACTGCTTGCTGATGTCGATGACCGTCGAACTGACCCCGAGCACCCGCCCGCCCGGCTCCTCCAGCCGGAAGTACGAGGCGGACCAGGCGTGGTCGTGCTGCGGATCGCCCGGAGTGCGGCCGTGCGAGCGCGTGTCCACGACCGGCGTGCCCGTCTCCAGCACCCGCCGCATCACCGCCTCCGCCTCGGCGCCGTTGATCCCGGGCAGCAGCTCGGTCAGCCGGTGGCCGACGTGCGCCCCGACAGACAGGCCGTTGACCCGGGCCAGCGCCTCGTTGAGGCGGACGAACCGCAGATCGGCGTCGAAGACGCCCATGCCGACCGGGGACTGCGTGAAGAACCCGTCCAGGACCGCCAGGTCCGCCTGGATCCGGCGCAGCGTCGTGACGTCCGAGGCGACGGCCAGCACCAGCGGGCGCCCGCCGGGGCCGGCGATGGGATGGGTGCGGAACTCCAGGTTCACGGGATGCCCGTCCCGGTGCCGCACGGGGAACACCCCGGACCACGGCCGCCCGTCCAGGATCTGCTGGAACAGCTCCAGCACGTCGGGCCGCTCCTCGTCCGAGGTCAGCAACTGCGCGGCCTTCGCACCGACCGCCTCGGCGGCGGTGTAACCGAGCAGTGCCTCGGCGTCGCTGCTCCAGTGCAGGATCCGCCCGTCGGCCTCGATCAGCGCCGTCGCGATCGGGACCATCAGCAGGGCGTCCTGCCGCGGCTCCCCCGTGCGCGGCTCGTTCTCGTTCACCATGGCCAGAGAACCGTCCGGAGATCGCTTCCACCAGCCCTGCCATCTTCGCACGCGGCCCCCGGAGCCCGCTCACCGTGACATCACCGCCCGGGGCGTACCCACCAGAACCCCGCCCACCGGACCGCGGCTCACCCAACGGCCCGGATCCCTCGAACCCGCGCCCGGTCGACCGGCGAGTGCGCACCATCCCGGTAGAGGTGCCCCACGCACCGGCGGCGCAGCGGACTGCCTGCCACCAGCAAGACCGGCGACACCAGCAGCGCGCCGATCATGACCCCGATCCGGCAAGCGAAGTCGGTAGGGCTCCCTGCTCTCACGGGTCGACTCTCCGACAGCCACGGGCAGTCGATGCGGCCGGCTTCTCACGCGGCCGGACAGGCCACGGGAAGTCGACCCGGCCGACTTCCTCCGCCGGCCCGCTGCCTCGGCTGGTATTGCCGGGGTCGTGGGAGGTCGTCGTGGTCGACTTTCTGTGTGGCGGGCTCGGTTGTGGCGTGTTGATTCCACTGGCTTCCTCCGCTGGCCCGCTGCCCCGGTTGGTATTGCCGGGGCCGTGGGAGGTCGTCCTGGCCGACTTCCTGTGTGGTGGGCCCGGTTGTGGCGTGTCGATTTCACCGGCTTGCTCCGCTGGCCCGCTGCCTCGGCTGGTATCGCTGGGGTCGTGGGAGGTCGTCCTGGCCGACTTCCTGTGTGGCGGGCCCGGTTGTGGCGTGTCGATTCCACCGGCTTCCCCTGGAGGCCCGCTGCCCCGGTCGGCATCGCCGGGGTCGCGAGAAGTCGTCGTGGCCGACTTCCTGCGCGGCCTGCTCGTGCACGGGATTTGATCTCGCGGACTTGCGCCCTGCGTTTCCATGACTCCGCGCACGCGAGAGGAGGTCGACGTGGCCGACTTGTTCTTCCGGCCCCCGACTGCCCTCACACACAGCGACGGAAAGTCGGCCGAATCGACTTTCTGCGCTGGCGGCCGCCCGCGTCTTTCGACGCCGGCTGGCCGTGGGGCGCAGGCTTGCCTGACGCTGAGACGCTGGAAGTCGGGCGGGTCGACTTTTCGGTCCGTTCCTCCCGGCTCGGTTGAGCGCTCTGGGTTGGGGTGGGGCACCAGGAGTCGGGTGGGCCGACTTTTGGTGCGGAGTGCGGGCCTCGTCGCTTGGGTGGATTCTGGCTCTGCTGGGGCAGGGGGCGCGCTGGAAGTCGGTTGGGCCGACTTTTGGCTCCGGGGTGGGGGCGTGGGTCGGTTTGGTTTTGTGGTCCGGGTTGGGCTCGTGGGGGGCGCCAGGGGTCGGGTGGGCCGACTTTTGGCGCGGGATGGGGCTTTGCCGTTTGGGTGGCTTTTGGCTCCGGGAAGGGGCGTCGGCCGGTTCGGTTTTGTGGTCTGTGTTGGGCAGGCGGAGGCGTGAGAAGTCGGGCGGGCCGACTTTTGGCGCGAGTGGGGGAGCCGCTTGGCCTGGGCGATTGGGTTGGTGGCGTTCTGCTGTGGTGGGGCAGCGCCAGAAGTCGGGTGGGGCGACTTTCTGTGGGCCCTCAACTGGTGGGGACTCGCTCCCGTGTCGGGGCCTTCGCCCCCTCCGCGGCTTCCGTCCTGCGGGATTCGGCAGTGCGGGAGGCCAGGGCCAGCAGGGCTCCGGCGAAGCACAGGGCGGCCGCTACGACGACGGCTCGGTCGGTGCCCGCCGCCAGGGCGCGGGCCGCTGCCTCGTGGCCGGGGGCGGTCGGGTGGGCGGAGGCGGCCACGGCCACCGTGACCGCCACGCCCAGGGCCGAACCCACGTACCGGGACGTGTTGTTGGCGCCGGATCCCATGGCCGCCCGGTGGGCCGGGACGCTGCTCACCGCGAGGCGGGCGAGGGCGGCGTTCAGCACGCCGCTGCCGATGCCCGCGACCGCGAGCCCGGGCGCCAGCCGTGCCCAGGTGGAGTCCGGGCCCGGCCCGTACAGGCCGGCCTCGCCGATGCCGCAGATCAGCAGCCCGACCGCGACCTGGGTGGTCGCCGCCAGGTGGGCCGCGAGCCGTCGGGCCTGGAGGGCGGCGAGGACCGAGAGGCCCGACCAGATGGCCAGCACCCCGCCGACCGCCAGCCCGGAGAGGCCGAGGACGCCCTGGAGCAGGGTGGGCAGGTAGCTCATGAAGCCGACCATCGACAGCCCGGTGAACATCGCCCCGCCGGTGGCCGCGATGAAGCCGGGGCTGCGGAACAGCGAGAGGTCCAGCATCGGCTCCCGGACCTTGGCTTCGACCAGGGCGAACAGTGCGAGCAGCAGCACCCCGGCCGCCAGCAGCACCAGTACTGCGGGCCGGCCCCAGCCGGTGCGGCCCTCGGCCAGTCCGGCGATCAGCAAGGTCGTTCCGGCGGCGAGGGTGAGGACGCCCCAGGGGTCGAGCGGGCGCGGCCGGTCGGCCCGCGACTCGGCGAGGACGGCCGAGGCGAGGGCCGCGAGCGCCGCGGACACGACGGCGAGCCCGCCGCCGACCGCCCGCCACCCGGCCCACTGCGCGACCAGCGCGCCGTAGACCGGGCCGATCGCGATGCCCAGGCCGACCGCCGCGCCCCACACGCCGAGCGCCCTGATCCGGGCCGGTCCGGGCGGGAACGCGTGGCTGATCAGCCCGAGCGCGGGCGCCAGGATCGCCGCCGAACCGGCGCCGAGCAGCACCCGGGCGGTGAGGTAGGCGGCGCCGCCGGGGGCGAGGGCGGCGAGCGCCTCGGAGGCGGCGAACAGCAGTACGCCGAAGGTGAAGACGCGCTTGCGCCCGTGGTCGTCGGCCGCGCTGCCGGCGGTGAGCAGCAGGGCCGAGATGCCGACGAGGGTGCCGGTGAGGATCCAGGTGCGGCCGCCGGCCCCGAGGTGGGCCGCCTCGGCGGTGGCGGCGAGCGAGGCGGTGGGGGCGGTGTAGGCGACGGTGACCAGCGCGGTGGCGACCGCGGCGGTGAACAGGGTGGCACCGGGCCGGACGGGCACGGGGCCGGTTGGTGCGGGGGACATCGGTGTTCCCTCCGGGAGCGGCGGTGGGTCCAGTGGGCCTGGTGAATGAACCTGCTTTCCGGGCGGCACGCTACCACCAAGAGTCTGTTGATTGAACCCACTGGGCGACTGGACTACGCTGACCGCCATGGCGCTCGGAACCGACTACGAACTGCAGGACTGCGCACTCGCCCGCGCCCTGGAGGTGGTCGGCGAGCGCTGGAGCCTCCTGATCGTGCGTGACGCCTTCTACGGCGTGCAGCGCTTCAACGACTTCCTCGTCCACCTCGGCATCCCGCGGGCCGTCCTCACCGCCCGCCTCAACACGCTCGTCGCCGCCGGCGTCCTGCGCAAGGAGCCGTACCAGTACGCGCCGCTGCGCCACGGCTACCTGCTCACCGAGGCCGGACTCGAACTGTGGGCGCCGCTCTACCTGTTGAGCCGCTGGGGCGGTCGGCACGCCACCCCGGACGGTCCGCGCCACCTCTTCGCGCACACCGCCTGCGGCACGGACCTCGACCGCACAGGCGCGTGTCCGCACTGCGGCCGGTTCGTCCCGCCCGCCGAAGTCGTGATCCGGCCCAACCCCGGCCGCGGCGGCGCCCCGCGCACCGACCCGGTCTCGCTCGCGCTGGCCGGCCCGCACCGGCTGCTCGAACCACTCGCCTCGGCCGCTCCCTAGCCCGCCCGGGCGTTCCCTGGCCCACCCGCCCGGTCGCCGCCTGCCCCGCCCGGCTGCCGTCTGGCCTGCCGGTCGCCGCCCACCCGCCCGGTCGCCGCCGGCCCTGCCCGGCTGCCGGCTGCCGTCTGGCCTGCCGGTCGCCGCCCGGCCCCGCCGGGGCGCGGGGACGCCGACGAGGCCGTCGGCACCGTGCCGACGGCCTCGCGACGCTCGCGGCCGGCGCCTACGAGTGGAAGCCGACCTCCGGGTTCTCCGCCGTCGGCCCGTCGAGGATCGGCTGGTCGACGCCCTTCAACTGCAGGTCGAAGAAGGCCGCGACGTACTCGCGCGTGAGCGAGAGCGCGCGCTGGGCGGGGATCGTCCGGCCGGTGTCGGGGAGGCCGAGTGCGTCGAGGAACAGCGGGAAGTCGGTGAACGAGGGGTGGTTGGTGCCCGCGACGGTCAGCCAGCGCTTCCAGCCGTCGAGGTTGGGCCAGCTCTGGCTCCAGCTGGTGTCCTCCTCGCCGTCCGGCAGGGGGTGGCCGATCATCATGAACGGCTTGCCGCCGATGCCGGAGGCGGGCACGGTGACGTCCATGCTGCCGTCCAGGTCCACGCCGGCCTGGATCCGGTCGTCGGTGAGCAGGGCCGGGACGGTCGCCGCACCGCCGGCGGAGTGGCCGGCCATGCCGATGCGGTCGGGGTCGATCATGCGCGAGTAACGCCAGGCGGGGTGGGGGTGGGCGGTCAGCTGGTCGAGGACGAAGGAGGCGTCCTTCGCGCGGCTGCGGTCCAGGCCCGCCCAGGCCTCCGGGGTCCTCAGTTGGCCGCACATGACGCAGGGGAGTGTCTGCCCGTCGGGGAAGGTCGTTCCGGTGTTCTCGTAGGTGTGGTCGATCAGCGCGACGACGTAGCCGCGGCTGGACAGGTCCTCGGCGAGGCTGGTCAGCGAGGTGCGCGGCATCGTGAAGCCGGGCGAGAGGAGGATCAGCGGGTACCGGCCGGGCGCGGGGCGCGCGTCGGACTCGGCCCAGGTCCGGGTGGCGGTGATCGCCTCGGTCGGGATGGTGTTGCCCGGCAGCTTCGCGTCCAGCAGCATCCGCGCGGCCTCGGGCGTCATGTACGGGGCCGGGCCGCCGGTGCCCGCCTTGGCGGGGTAGTACATCGACACCATCAGCTGGCGCGGACCCGCCGACGGCACCCACGGGTCGGGCCGGTCCTGGTCGACGAGGTGCAGGATCTCCCGCCCGACCGCGTGCGGCCCGGTCGGGCGCGGGAGTTCGACGTGGACGGCGGCCGGCGTGGTGGCCGGGGTGCCGGCGGTGCCGGGAGAGGTGGCCGCGGCGGCCGCGGGTGGGGAGGCGGCGAGTGCGGGTGCGGCGACGACGACGGACAGCGGCAGGGCGAGCAGCAGGGCCGCCGCCGCGGCAGTGCGACGAATTCCGGTCATGCGAGGACCGTATGTGCCGCGCAAGGGAATTGACGTCGCCTCAGCGGCGTAGGGGTTCCACCGGAGAGTACGACGGCCGTCGACATACGGCCCCTACGGGCACCCCTAGGGGTGCACCGGCCCCGCCGTCGGGCGACCGACTCCGGGCGTCAGGCGATCGACTCCAGGATCGTCGCGTTCGCCAGGCCGCCCGCCTCGCACATCGTCTGCAGCGCGTACCGCGCGCCGCGCCGGCGCATCTCGTGGACCAGGGTGGTCATCAGGCGGGTGCCGCTCGCGCCCAGCGGGTGGCCGAGGGCGATCGCGCCGCCGTTGACGTTGAGCCGGGCCGGGTCGGCGCCGGTCTCCCGGAGCCAGGTCAGGACGACGCTCGCGAAGGCCTCGTTCACCTCGAACAGGTCGATGTCGGCGAGCGAGAGCCCCGAGCGGCGCAGCACCTTGTCGGTGGCGGGCAGCACGCCGGTGAGCATCAGCAGCGGGTCCGAGCCGGTGACCGCGAAGGAGTGCAACCGGGCCAGCGGGCGCAGGCCGAGCCGGGCGGCGGTCTCGCTGCTGGTGATCAGGACGGCGGAGGCGCCGTCGTTGATCGGGCTGCTGTTGCCCGCCGTCACCGACCACGAGATCTGCGGGAAGCGCTCCGCGTAGCCCGGGTCCTCGAAGGCGGGGCGCAGCCCGGCGAGCACCTCGGGGGTGGTGCCCGGCCGCACCGACTCGTCCATGGTCACGAGCCCGTTCGGGGTGGGGACCGGTGCGAGTTCGGCCGTGAACAGGCCGTCCGCGTGGGCCCGTGCCGCCTTGGCGTGCGAGTCGGCGGCGAAGGCGTCCATCTCCTCGCGCGAGATCGACCACTTCGCGGCGATCAGCTCGGCGCTGACGCCCTGCGGGACCAGCCCGCCGGGGTAGCGGGCGGCGACGGACGCGCCGAACGGATCGGCGCCGGGCGGCACGTTGGACCACATCGGCACGCGGCTCATCGACTCGATCCCGCAGGCGACCACGATGTCGTAGGCGCCCGCGATCACGCCCTGCGCGGCGAAGTGCACCGCCTGCTGGGAGGAGCCGCACTGCCGGTCGACCGTGGTCGCCGGGACGGAGTCCGGGAACCCGGCCGCGAGCCACGCGTAGCGGGTGGTGTTCATCGCCTGCTCGGCGACCTGGTCGACGCAGCCGCCGATCACGTCGTCGACCAGGGCCGGATCGATGCCGCTGCGCCCGATCAGGGCCTGGAGCGTGTGCGCGAGCAACTCGACCGGGTGGACGCCGGCCAGCGAGCCTCCCGGCTTGCCCTTGCCGACGGGGGTGCGGACGGCTTCGACGATCACGGCGTCACGCATGACGGCCGCCCTTCTTGGGTGTTGGGGACCTGAGAGGGTAGTTGGAAAAGCAAACTCACTATAGATCTAGTGAGTTCGAGAATCCAACCCTCTCGGGCTCGTCGCCGCCTCGCCGCTTCCGCCTCTCCGCTTCCGTTCCCCTCCGGTTCCGTCCCTCCGCTTCTGCCGCTTCCGCCTCTCCGCGCCGGCTACACCGCCGCCCCGAACTCGTTCTGCAACCTGCGCAGTAGCGCCGTCCCCGCCGAATCGGCCGACCGCCCGCTGTTGACCAGGACCACCACCCCCACCTGCTTCTCCGGATCGAAGGCGACGAAGGACCGGAACCCGCCCGTGCCGCCGTTGTGCCAGATCTGGAGGTGACCGCCCTGCTGGGTGTGCAGGCGGTGGCCGAGCCACCCCAGGTGCATCCAGGCGAACGGGTTGACGCGGTGCCGCACCTCCCTGGTGAGCGAGACCGCGGGCGCCAGCGGCCCGTCCGGCTCGCGGCCGGCGGCCAGCTGGGCCCGCAGGAGTATCGAGAGGTCGGCGGCGGTCGAGCGGAGCGCCCCCATGCCTCCCAGGTCGGCGAGGTCCCAGTACGGCACCGGCCGTGCGGCCGCCGAGTGCCCCCGGGCGAGCCGGTCGGAATGCTCCTCGCCGGGCGTCACGACGGTGTCCCCGAGCCCGAGCGGCGCGCAGACCTCGCGGCGCACCAGCTCCTCGTACCCAACCCCGGCCCGCTCGGCCAGCGCGAGACCGAGCAGCCCGGCGCCGAGGTTGGAGTAGCGGAAGCTGCGCCCGGGCGCCGAGCGCAGCTTGGTGCGGCCGAGCCCGGCGAGGACGTGCTCCGCCGTGCAGTGCGCGTACGGATCGGACCGACGCGAGGTGAACAGACTGGCCACCAGGACGCCCCGGGGCAGGCGGGGGAGTCCCGAGGTATGCGTGGCGAGGTCCTTCAGGGTGATCTCCCGACCGCCCCGGACGGGGAGCGCGGTGCCGCCGGGGAGCAGCGCGACGACCGGCTCCTCCAGCGCGGTGGAGCCGTCGAGCACCATCCGGGCGAGCGCGAGCGAGGTGAACACCTTGGTGACGGAACCGATTTCGAACAGCGTGCGCGGTCCGGGCGCGCCGCCGCCCGGACCGGTGCGCCCGGCACCGTGGATCTCCACGGCGCCGCCGGCCAGCCCGGCGACCACCGCGCCGACGTGCTGGCCCGCGAGCCGGTCGGCCGTCCGCTGGACGAGGCAGGCGAGTTCGTTCATGACTGTGAGCCTAGGCCCGCCCACCTGCCGATTCGTCAGCCCTCATGGTGATCTGCGCCGCCTCCCCGTGCGTCCCCGGGAGTACGCCCCGCTGCGCTCGCCGAAGTACAGGCGAAGTACGGGCGGAATGCGGGGCGACGTACGGGCCGGGCGAAGTACGGGCGAAGTACGGGCGGGGCGCGTCAGCAGGTCAGGTTCGCCCCCGGATCCACGCCGAGGAGCTGCGCGAACCCCTGGTACAGGCTGACCCGGTGCTGCATCTGCGCCGGGTTGTTGCCGTTGCACTCCAGCGTGCCGTTGATGCTGCGGATCGTCTCGCCGAAGCCGGCGCCGTTGACCATCGCGTCGTGCGCGGTCATGGTGCCCGGCCCGTTCTGGGTGTTCCAGTACCAGAGGCCGGTCTTCCAGGCGACGGCCGGATCGGTCTCCACCAGGCCCGGACTGTCCAGCAGGTCGATCCCGAGCGAGTCCCCGGCGGCCTTGTAGTTGAAGTTCCAGCTGAGCTGGATCGGCCCGCGCCCGTAGTACGCGGCCTGCCCGGCCGGGCACCCGTAGGGCTGCGAAGCGTCGCAGTAGTGCGGGTAGTTGGCGGTGTTCTGCTCGACGACGTAGACCAGCCCGCCGGTCTCGTGGCTGACGTTGGCGAGGAACGCGGCGGCCTCCTGCCGGCGGACGGTGTCGCTGCCGGTGGTGGTGAAGCCGGGGTAGGCGGGGAGCGCGTCGAGGAGGCCCTGGTAGGTGTAGAAGGGGTTCCGGTTCGGGAACATCTGCTCGAACTGGGCCTGGCTGACCGGGAATCCGCCCGGACCGGGCTGGGTGGGGGTCGGTGTGGGCGACGGGTCGCCGGAGCCGCCGCAGGCGCCCTGGTCGGACCAGACGCCGGAACCGCCGGTACTGGGCGGCTCGTTCTGAGTCCACCACTTGGCGGTCCAGTTGTGCCCGCCGTACGAGACGGCGGCTCCGCCGGTGTACACGGCCGAGGAGCTCCACGGCGTGCCGCAGGTGGCGGCGCCGGCGCCGGCCGGGAAGAGCAGGAGGACGGCCAGCGCCGTCGTCATGGCGGAGAGCAGCGCGAATGCGCGTTTGACTGACACGTCATCACCCTCGTGCAGTGGGGGAGTTGTGGGGGTGATGACGACTGAACCGCTATGGTCTATACCTGTCAAGGGGTTTGGTCAAAGGCGCTTACGAAATCCGAAAGGGGCCCCGCCCCGCCCTACGGCGCCAGTGCCGCCCGCAGCCGCGCCGCGACCTCGGCCGCCGCAGCCTCGTCCGGGTACGTCCCGCGCGGCCAGAAGAAGCCGCGCAGCCCGTCCCTCGGATTGCGCGGCACGACGTGGACGTGGAGGTGCGGCACCGACTGGCTGATCCGGTTGTTCGCCGCGACGAAGCTCCCGGCCGCGCCCAGCCCGCGCTCCACGGCGGCGGCCACCCGCTGGACCCGCAGGAAGAACGGCCCCACGTCGGCGGCCGGCAGGTCGGCGAGGGTGCGGTGGTGGGTGCGCGGGATGACGAGGACGTGCCCGGGGAAGAGCGGTCGCCGGTCCAGGAAGGCCACCGCCGCCTCGTCGTCCAGCACCCGGTGCGCGGGCTCGGTGCCGGCGACGACCGCACAGAAGACGCAGTCCATCCGCCCATTCAAGCCGCCGCCCGCGGCCCGGGCACCTCCACCGCGCGAACGGACGCAGGCGGAGCGAACCGGCGCGAACCAACGTGAACTAACGTGAACCGGCGCGGACGGATGCGGACCGGCGCGGACGGATGCCGGCCGACGCGGACGGACAGGCCGGGCTCCGGCAGCCCCTACTCGTACCGGTACTGCAGCGCGTCCCGCTCGTCCTGCTCGATCATCTCGATGGTCAGCCCACCGTCCCGCAGGTGCGAGAGCGTGACCGCCGCCGAGCTCGGCTGTGCGTCCTTGGCGAGCCAGTTCTCCGGCTTCCACGCCGAACCGCGCAGGAACGACTTCGGGCAGTGCGCGTACACCTCCTCGACGCCCACGACGATCGCGCTGCGCGGCGGCTTGCCGACGGCCGTCAGCCGGCGCAGCAGCTCCGGGTCGGTGGACACGCAGGCCCGCCCGTTGACGCGCAGGGTGGTGTCCCGCCCGGGGACGACGAAGAGCAGCCCGACCCGGCCGTTCTCCAGGATGTTGTTCAGGGTGTCCAGGCGCTTGTTGCCGGTGGCGTCCGGTATGGCCAGCGTGTACTCGTCGAGCACCGAGACGAACCCGGCCGGCCCGCCGCGGGGCGAGACGTCGCAGCGGCCCTCGGCGTCGGAGCTGGCCACGAAGACCATCGACGAGCAGGCGATCAGCTGCCGCGCGACCTCGTGCAGCCGGTCCACCTGCTTCTGGCGCGCCCGTTGGCCGGGCTGTTCGTAGACCTCGCGCAGCTGCTCGGCGGTGCGCAGGGCGCCGGCGTCGAGCGCGGCGAAGAGGCCGTGCGGCCCGTCCTGCCCGGCGGTTGACGGAAGGGAAGTTTCCGATGTGCTGGTCATACCGGCGAATCTAGCCGGGCGGGTCAAGGCACCGGCCGGGGCGAATCCGAGTCCACCCCTCCCCACCAGCGCTTTTCCGCAGATTCCGCTGATAATGGGGCCAAGGACTTCCGCGGGAGGTGGTGGTCGTGATCGTCAGGATCTGGGCCGGGCAGGTCATGGCCGGGCGCGTCGAGGAATTCTGCACGCTGCTCACGACGAAGGTGATCCCGCAGCTCGGCAGCACCGACGGCTGCCTGGGCGGCGAGCTGCTGCGCTCGGTGACCGAGGACGGGCACCGGGTGCTCGTGGTCAGCCGGTGGCGCGACGAGGAGGCCCTGCGCGGGTACGCCGGGCCGATGTGGCGGATCCGGCCGGTCTGGTCCGAGGGGGAGCTGAGCTACCTCGCGCACCCGCCCGTGGTCAGCCACTTCATGCCGATCGCCGCACCCGCCAGGCTCTGAGGCCCGCCGGGCTCTGCGGCCTGCCAGGCTCTGAGGCCCGCCGGGCTCTGCGGCCTGCCAGGCTCTGGGGCCCGCCGGGCTTTGGCACTCGGCGGCTTCAGATCTGCAGCGGCACCGGGTGGATCTCGTCCGCCGGGTGGCCCGTACGCGTGTGGACGCGCTGCACGGCCTCCTTGGACGGCGCGTCGGAGAGGCAGTACACCGTGCCCGATTCGGGGTCGGCCCACGCCTGCTCGAACCGCACGCCCTCGTCGCCCTGGACCGCCAGGTCGGCGTCGTGGGCCGCCTTGAGCTGGTCGCCGGTGATCCCGGCCATCCCGTGGTGGACGTCCATGAACTTCATCGTTCTCGCCTCCACAGCTCCGGACCCCGGAGCTTCCTCACCTTCCGTGAACACCCCCACCATCACCAGCCTGCGCCCCGACCCCGCCGACCACCACCGCACGGCCGCGCGCCCACGGTCGCCCCGTGATCACGAGTGCCCCGCGACCACGAGCGCGCCGCGCATTCCCCGCCTGCGCGTGAAACAGCCCACAGCGAAAGCCTCTCGCTGGCCTTGCGCGCGCCGTGGCACAATGACCGCAACAGCAGTGACGTTCAGCGCACTCCGGGGTCGGTGAAAATCCGAACCGGCGGTTACAGTCCGCGACCCGTCCGCAGCCAGCGGGCGGTTGACCAGGTGAAATTCCTGGACCGACGGTTAAAGTCCGGATGGGAGGCGTGCGCGGGCGGACGAAGAGCAGTACCCGTGGCCCCCCGGTGGTCCGCGGGAAGGTGGACGGCGGGAGCGCACGCGCTTCCGTGCCGGGCGAGCGATCTCCCGGCTGCTGCGGTACCCCGGAGACGGGTGTGCCACCGGCTCCGTGCACCGGTGCCCGTCCGTGTCATCTCCCCTTGCCGCCCCGGAGTCCGCGCCCCAAGCGCGAGGAGAACCCGGGTGTTCACCGGCATCATCGAAGAGCTCGGCGAGGTCGTGTCGATCGAGGAGATCGGCGACTCCTCGCGAATCCGCCTGCGCGGCCCGGTGGTCTGTTCCGGTGCGCGTCACGGCGACTCGATCGCGGTCAACGGCGTGTGCCTGACGGTGGTCGACACCCCCGAGCAACTGGCGGCCGAAACCGGCGAGTTCAGTGCCGACGTGATGGCGGAGACGCTGCACCGCTCCAGCCTGGGCGAGCTCGCACCGGGCTCGCCGGTCAACCTGGAGCGCGCCATGGCGCTCGGCGACCGGCTCGGCGGCCACCTCGTCCAGGGGCACGTCGACGCGACCGGCAGGCTGCTGGCCCGCGAGCCCGGCGAGCGCGACGCGGCCGGTGAACTCCGCTGGGAGGTCCTGCGGTTCAGCCTCCCGGAGACCATCTCCCGCTACCTGGTGGAGAAGGGCTCGATCACCGTCGACGGCGTGAGCCTCACCGTGGTCGAGGCCGCCCGCGACAGCTTCACCGTCAGCCTGATCCCCGCCACCCTCGCGCTGACCACGCTCGGCGCGAAGACCGTCGGCGCGAGCGTCAACCTGGAGGTGGACGTGCTCGCCAAGTACGTGGAGCGGCTGCTGGAGTCCCGCACCCTGCCGAACCTCCCCAACCTCCCCAACCTGAACGGCCTGAACGGCCTGAACGGCCTGAACGGCCTGAACGACCTCGACACCGCGAACGAAACCACGGGGGAATCCAAGTGAGCTGGCTGAGCTCCGAAGCCTTCACCGTCCTCGGCGAGCACGTGAAGTGGGCCGACATGATCGGCAACGTGTTCGGCCTGACCGGACTCGCGCTCGGCTGGCGCCGCTCGGTGTGGAGCTGGCCGGTCCAGCTGCTCTCCGGCGCCGTGCTGATCGCCGCCTACCTGGGCGGCCACGTCCCGGGCCTGATCGGCAAGCAGCTGATCGTCATCGTCACCGCCGCCTGGGGCTGGGCCCAGTGGCAGCGTGGCCGCCGGGACACCGGCACGATCGCCGTGCGCTTCGCCACCTGGCCCGAGCGGGCGGCCCTGGTGGCCGGCACCGCCGCCGGGACGGTCGCGCTCGGGCTGCTGTTCAAGGCCTACCCGACGCTCTCCTGGAGCCCCTGGTCGGACGCCTACATCTTCGTCGGCACGCTGGCCGCGATGGTCGCCCAGGCGCGCGGCTGGCTGGAGTTCTGGTTCGCCTGGATCGCCGTCGACGTGGTCGGCGTCCCGCTCGCGTTCAACAGCGGCTACACCTTCTCCGGCCTCACCTACTCGATCTACTTCGTCCTGGTGCTGCTCGGCCTGCGCGCGTGGTGGCTGAGCACCCGTGAGCAGCGTCCCCAGTCCGCCACCGTCCCGCAGGGAGTCACCGCATGAGCCGCCAGAGCAGCTTGACGACCCGTCAGAACGACGGCGACGCCGACGAGTTCGTCCTCGACCCGGTCGAGCGGGCGATCGCCGACATCGCCCTCGGCCGCGCCGTGATCGTGGTCGACGACGAGGATCGTGAGAACGAGGGCGACATCGTCTTCGCCGCCTCCGCCGCGACGCCCGAGCTGATGGCCTTCACCATCCGCTACAGCTCCGGCGTGATCTGCGCCCCGATGACCGGCGACGAGCTCGACCGGCTCAAGCTGCCGCCGATGACGCAGGTCAACGAGGACCGCAAGGGCACCGCGTACGCCGTCTCGGTGGACGCCCGCGAAGGGGTCGACACCGGCATCTCCGCCGCCGACCGCGCCCGCACCGTCCGCCTGCTGTCCTCGGCCGGCACCGAGCCCGGCGACCTCACCCGCCCCGGCCACGTCTTCCCGCTGCGCGCGGTCGAGGGCGGCGTGCTGGTCCGCCCCGGCCACACCGAGGCCGCGGTCGACCTGGCCCGGCTCGCCGGGCTGGCGCCGGCCGGCGCGATCGCCGAGGTGGTCAACGACAACGGCACCATGGCCCGCCTGCCCGAACTGGTCGCCTTCGCCCGCGAGCACGGCCTCGCGATCATCTCCATCGAGGACCTGATCGCCTACCGCCGCCGCACCGAGCTGCACGTCGACCGTGCCGCGACCACCGCCCTGCCCACCGTCCACGGCGAGTTCACCGCCGTCGCCTACAAGGGCACCATCGACGGCGTCGAGCACATCGCCCTGGTCGCCGGCGGACTCGGCCCGGACGGGCGGCTGCCGGAGGGCGAGGACGTGTTGGTGCGCGTCCACTCCGAGTGCCTCACCGGCGACGTCTTCGGCTCGCTGCGCTGCGACTGCGGCCCGCAGCTGGAGGCCTCGCTGCGCCGGGTCGCCGAGTCCGGCCGCGGCGTCGTCCTCTACCTGCGCGGGCACGAGGGCCGGGGGATCGGCCTGGCCCACAAGCTGCGCGCCTACGAGCTCCAGGAGCAGGGGCGGGACACCGTCGACGCCAACCTCGACCTCGGTCTGCCGGCCGACGCCCGCGACTACAGCATCGGCGCCCAGATGCTCGTCGACCTCGGCGTGCGCTCGCTGACGCTGCTCACCAACAACCCCGAGAAGCTCACCGCGCTCACCGAGCACGGCCTCAAGGTCAAGGGGCGTGAATCGGTCGAGGTCGCGCCGGGCGAGCACAACCTGCGCTACCTGCGCACCAAGCGCGACCGGATGGGCCACGACCTGCCCGGCCTCAGCTCCTGACCGCCCCGAGCCCACCCGCACCAACCCACCCGCACGACGCACAGGACAGGAAGTAGCGAACATGAGCGGCCACGGAGCCCCCGAGCTGACCATCGACGGCGCCGCCGACCTCAAGGTCGCGGTCGTCGCCGCCCAGTGGCACGACCAGGTGATGAACGGCCTCCTGGACGGCGCCCACCGGGCGCTCAAGGAACTGGGCGTCACCGAGCCGACCGTGCTGCGCGTGCCCGGCACCTTCGAGCTGCCGGTGGCCGCCAAGCGCCTCGCCGACCGCGGCTACGACGCCGTGATCGCCCTCGGCGTCGTCATCCGCGGCGGCACCCCGCACTTCGACTACGTCTGCCAGGCGGCCACCGCCGGTCTCACCCAGGTCAGCGTGGACACCGGCGTCCCGGTCGGCTTCGGGGTGCTGACCTGCGACAACGACGAGCAGGCGCTCGACCGCGCGGGCCTGCCCGGCTCCGCCGAGGACAAGGGCCACGAGGCCGTCACGGCCGCCGTCGCCACCGCGGTGACGCTGCGCGACCTCGGCTGACGGCACGCGTCACCGAGCGCATCACCGATCGCGCCGCCACGCGCGTCACCGATCGCGCCGCCACGCGCGTCACCGATCGCATCACCACGCGCGCACGGTCCCGGGGGGGGGGGGGCGCGTAGGGGCTGGAGCGCGCGGGGGGGCGGTGGCA